>JAOAQX010000028.1 GCA_025210805.1 Flavobacteriales bacterium | reverse complement strand
TTGCATACGCGTTACGCACCCGTGCGCCGGTCGTCAGCGAGAGCAAGCTCTCCTGTTACCCCTCGACTTGCATGTGTTAGGCCTGCCGCTAGCGTTCATCCTGAGCCAGGATCAAACTCTTCGTTGTAAAATTGTTTGTGTTTTTTGGCTCAAAATTTCTTTCTTCCTTTCCTAAAATATCAAAGATCGTGTGCTATCATTTTGTGATTGCGAGTGCAAATGTAAAAACTATTTTTGAATTAGCAAAACTTTTTTCGAAAAAAGTTTTTGATTTGTTTTTCCTCAATCTCAACTTGTCAATTCATCGGCTTTGTTTGCCGTGTTACCCGTTGGTAATAGCGAGTGCAAATGTATATGATTTTTTCAAAGAACAAAGCACTTTCAGAGTTTTTTTTGAAGTTTTTTTACCCACTTTATCACAAAGTAAAGACTTTGAACATTTTACCATGAAATGTTTTTGATTATTTTTTTCAACAAATGAACTTAGCGGGATATAAACGTAGATTTCTATAGGCTCAAGCTTATTTTCCTACCATATTTATTACCTCAAAAAAAATCATTCAAACTTCAATCTAATTATCCGAGGCAAACCATTCCGCATAACTATTACCTGTTTCTTGAAGATATAAAGAATGTAATCTTACTCCATGAGGCAATAGTGGTTTTAATATCTCCGCAAAATCAATAATCATATTCTCACAGGTTGGTTGGTATTTCTTATATATAACCTTTTGATGCTTCTCCTCTATTCCTGCAAATCGAGAATCCTCCCTTAAAACAAGCCCGTGATCATATATATTAATAATATGCTTCTTCACGATATCTTTTAAATCTCCAAAATCAATCACCATTCCTCGTTTGACATTTTGAGAATCTGATATCGGCTTACCAATAACGGTTACTTTTAAAACATAAGAATGTCCATGGATGTTTACACATTTCCCATCATAGCCATCTAAAGCATGCGCTGTTTCGAAATCAAAAACTTTTGTCAGTCGTATATTGTTCATCTTATTTCTAAATTTGAGAGCAAAGATAATATTTCATCTTATGTGTATGGTGATAAAACAGCCATATTATATTTTCTACACAAGCACCCACTTTATACACTATATATAATACATAAGAGAGCGAACATGAATATCCCCTATGCTTATATATATACTGCCACATAAAATCGAAATCTACTTCCCACCCAAAACATACTGGAAAAAACACTCAATACTGTTCTGTATCTATTACAGAATACAGAAACAGATTTGACGATTACCAATATTGTGTTTACTTTACTCTTTATGATAAGTTACGTGAGCTTGCTAATAAAAAGAATTGAATAGTAAAATATAGATTTCACTTCTTCTCAATTAAACATCATCTATATCATTACAGCATAAACATTCCGAAACTAATAGATATTGCATATATTAGTTAGATCAGAAAAAAATCATCATCGTACAAATTAGTATAGAAATATGAAAGAAAAAGCGACAATACTAATCCAGTACATATCTATGATATTATTCTTCACAGGACTTCTTATCATTATCATAAAATCCGCCTATATCAACATGGTTGATTTTGCAGACTTCAAACTATTCGGAGCTTTAGTCTATTTATTCTGTTCATTTATTCTGAATCAGTGGATTAATTACAAAAATCGTAAATTAATTAAGCTATCAAACAAAAAAATATCTGATAATGTGTTTATTAGGACATGGCAAATTAAATTCCTTTTCTCTTTTTTTATTTATTACATAGGTATAATTATCCTTTTAGCGGAGATGCTCAAAATTCAGAAAGAAATTTCTCTATTAATTGCTCTAGCAGCATCAACAATAAAAGCCTATTTTGTAATTAAAGAATTTTGCAATCTGAAACTAACGATCTCTGACAAAAATCATAAGCGAAAAATCGTAAAAAATATCTTTATTTTTGAATGGCTTCTTCCTAATCAATCACCAAAAGCATTAAAGTAATAATCAAAATAACAGAAGAAACATATTAACCATTGAAATAATTCACCTTATCGTTTAGTTCATAAATCCCTAAATTTTCTTCGGTACTTAGAGAAAACATATATTATCTTAAAGTGAACTTTGATTTTTCATTTACCTACTGAGAGCTAAAGTATGTACATTTGTACGAATACACCCTACCTTCATTTCTTATTTACGGTATCATAAAAATGTTCTGAACACAAAATTGTAGGTAAGGATTTCATTGAACACTAAACATTATTCATTTCTATATGAAGCAAACAATTTTAACCGTTCTTATTATAGGATTTTCATTAAGCTCATGTAAAGAAGCTCAAAAAACGAACAATCAAAAAGAATCGGCAAACAATTATCAATACGCACAAGAGAACACTCCGGTTGAAAATAAGCAAATAGACACCACGCTAGACAGGCAACTTACCTTTTACAGAAAGGATATGCAAAAAAGGATGAGTTCTGTGCTCACCCAGACAAATAAAGGTATGGTGAAAAAGAGACCACAATCTGCCATGACAAATCTGATGGCGGATATGGTACATTTTGAATCGGAACATATATTTAAACAGGAAGTGGATTTCTGTCTTGTAAATTATGGTGGTATAAGAAATAGTCTTCCAAAGGGTGATATTACTTTGGGAAATGTATATGAACTCATGCCTTTTGACAACACCGTTGTTCTATTAAGACTAAATGGAGACTCCATCATCCCAATGGTGAAATATCTTAAAAAGAGAAATGGAGAACCGATAAGTGGAATGGAACTTAAATTCACAAAAGATGGAACAAGCCATATTTCTATTAATGGAGAAGAATTTGATTCACATAAGGAATATTGGGTTGCCACATCAGACTATTTGGCAAATGGAGGAGATAGAATGTCCTTTTTGTCAAATCCTATAGAAAGAAAAAATTCTGAGATAAAAATTAGAGATCTCATTATAGACTATTTTAAAAAGAATCCAAAAATTATTGCTAACGAAGAGGAAAGAATTATCTATGAAAACTAATAGACGACTTTTTATAAAACGAACAAGCCTTCTAGCGGGAGCAGGATTAACGTATTCATGGCTTCCAGCTTTTGGAAAAGAAGAAGAGCTAGAAAAAATAACCATTCTTCATACCAATGATGTTCACTCTCATATTGACCCATTCCCAAAGAATCATTCAAAATTTGCACTCCAAGGTGGAGCTGCTGCAAGAGCGCATTTAATTTCCACCATCAGAAAAGAAGAAAAAAATGTCTTACTATTCGATGCTGGAGACATTTTTCAAGGAACGCCCTATTTCAACCTTTATAAAGGGAAACTTGAGTATGATGTAATGAATTATATGAAATATGATGCCGCTACAATTGGTAATCATGATTTTGATATTGGTATTGATGGATTAAAAAATCAATTAAAGCGAGCCAAGTTTTCTACACTTGTTGCCAACTATGATGTGGAAAATACCGATTTGCAAGAATTCATTAAACCTTATCGTATTTTTAATCGATCAGGAATTAAAATTGGAGTGTACGGATTGGGAATAGAAATAAAAGGTTTAGTTCCTGACAACTTATGTAAAGGAGTTAAATACCTTGATCCTATTCAACAAATGAAAGAGACCGAAAAACAACTCAAAGAAGAAGGCTGTAAACTCATCATTTGTTTATCACATTTGGGCTACAAATACAAGTCCAATAAGGTATCTGATTTAGCCTTAGCGGAAGAGGTAAAATACACTGATTTAATTATCGGAGGACACACACATACTTTCCTCGAAAAAGCAACGGAAGTGAATAACAAAAATGGTAAGAAAGTACTAGTAAATCAAGCAGGTTGGGGCGGATTACAATTAGGTAAAGTGGAATTTTTTGTGCCAAAATCGATCTCTGAAAAAATGATTCATTCATCTAATAATCAACATATTAATTAAGTAAAAATACCATTAACAATATCTATTGTTGTGTTGAAAAACGCAACTACGCCTATATAAAGGCTTTAGCATGCGTAGTGACATTTTGTGTCACTACGTGCTTTTTTTCGCCTATTCTAATAATCCGAAAAAAATAATTAATAGTCAAGTCCTAAATCATTTTTTTAAGAAAAATATTTGTCCCAATTTTGTACCGATTTAAAGACTAAATCAGGTTTAACAATAAACACCGTTTTTTAATAAAATTTAATGCAAAAAACTCCTGAAAATATCTGGCAAAGCTGCCTTGAGTTCATACGTCAAAACGTAAGCACTCAAAGTTTTAAAACATGGTTTGGCCCGATACATCCGCTTAAACTTAAGGGAAATGTATTGCATATTTCGGTACCCAGTAAATTCTTCTACGAATGGTTAGAGGAGCATTATGTGGGTATTTTGAAAGAAGCAATTACCTTACAGTTAGGTCCGGAAGGGAAATTGGTATATTCAATATCGTCGGATAAAAAATTAAAATCCAACAACTTAGAAAACACACCACAGAACAAAAAAGGAAAATCAATCATTAATCAATCAAAAGAATTGGTGATGAGCAATCCTTTTAAAGCTCCTATGCAAATTGACTTTGATTCGCAATTGAATGTCAATTATCGATTTGATTCATTTGTAGAGGGAAATTCAAATAAACTAGCTCGTTCTGCTGGATTTGCTGTTGCTCAAAGACCTGGAGGAACTTCCTTCAACCCACTATTATTTTATGGGGGTGTAGGTCTTGGTAAAACTCATTTGGCCCATGCAATTGGGAATGAAACATTGATGAGTTTTCCAGATAAAAGAGTCCTGTATGTTTCTGCCGAAAAATTTACGCAGCAGTATATAGATTCTATCAGAAAAAATACCAAAAACGACTTCCTTCATTTCTATCAAATGATTGACGTACTGATTATTGACGACGTTCAATTTTTTGCAGGAAAAGAAAAGACCCAAGATATCTTCTTCCATATTTTCAACCATCTTCACCAACATGGAAAGCAACTGATTCTTACATCAGACCGTGCTCCTGTAGAAATTCAAGGTGTAGAACAAAGGCTTCTTTCTCGTTTTAAGTGGGGACTCTCTGCTGAAATTGACAAACCAAGCTATGAAATGCGCTTTGAAGTACTGCAAAGAAAATTGGCTCAAGAGAATATCGAAATGGACGCTGAGGTTGTAGATTATTTAGCCTCTTCTATCAACACAAATATCCGTGAACTAGAAGGTGTATTAATCTCTCTTGTTGCTCAAGCTTCATTACTCAGAGAAGAAATCACTATTAGCTTAGCAGAACAAGTTGTAAGAAGATTTGTTTCACAACGAGTACACGAAGTTACCATTCATACAATCCAATTAATTGTGTGTGAACACTACAATGTGAGTATGGATGCATTACAAAGTAAAACCAGAAAACGTCCAATAGTACAAGCAAGACAAGTTGCTATGTTTTTAGCAAAAAAATATACTAAGAATTCATTGGTAAAAATCGGGAAAGAAATAGGCGGACGAGACCACGCAACGGTACTCCATGCATTGAAAACCGTAAAAAACCTTATGGATATTGATAAATCGTTCAATAACGATATCGGAAGCTTAGAAAGAAAACTAAAAAAGGATTAGTTGATTTTTAGTTTACAATGATTATAAAAAAGCCCAGAAATTCTGGGCTTTTTTATGCTTTAATCTATTCTTTAACCTACGTTGAATTAATAGCGAAACGATTACTCAACATTCAACCAAGGAAACGAATATTTTTTCTTCTCATTTAAGATATGATAACCTTGCTGAGTTTTGATATAAAACTGCCAATTTTTATTAAGTTCTATAGCTACAAATAAAGGTGCATCAAAAACTCTTTCAATACTTTCTCCTCCCAAAAACATGTTGTTTCCAAGACTATCTGTAGTAATTACTTTTGCTAAACAATCCTCTTTTAAAATATGTTGATAGTCCGCTGGTAAATAAGACTCAAAAAGCATATTGAGAGAGTCGTTTTGAACCCCAGTAATAAGTTCCGACAAATCACGATGATCTTCAGACTGAAAAATTCCAGCAACTTTTTCGTTTCCAAAATAAGCTTCACACTGTTCTGATTGAAAATCTAAAGTATATTGGTCATAAAATTTCACATCGATTTTACAACTGGTACGTGAATCCACAAACTGGTATTGATTCAACTCCACAAGGGTCAGATCTCCAGAAATATGCACTTTTTGCTGTCCATTTTTTCCATCTATAGTAAAAGTGTTTCCTTTTTCACTACTGATCCACATCTTTACTTCAGAATCACGATGCTCCCACGTTTTATCAAGGAAACCAGACTGAGCTTGAGCTTGAAAAAAGCCCATTATAACTAGTCCGACGAAAAGGCTACGAGTTGTTTTTTTGAAATTTTCTATCATCCTTCAACGACTTTATTTGGATTTATCTCATCGAATTTATGCTTTTTTAGATATAGAACTAAACATTTCCTTATTTTTGTTTCAAATCAACAAAAATATGACGAATAAAATACTGGCTTTTAGCTTTATCTTTTTCTTCTTTTCATATACAAATATTCAGGCTCAGATAAATATATCTGGAACAGTACTCAACAATAACAACTGTGGAAATGGGCCAACTGGAAAAATAGACATTACGGTTTCTGGTGGAGTAAGCCCCTATACCTATGTATGGTCCAACGGTAAAAGCACCGAAGACATTGACAGTTTATCTGCTGGATTCTATGGTGTTAATGTTACCGATCAAAATGGTGCAACAGGAGTCTTAGGTTTTCAAGTAGTTGATGTCCCAGGAATGAGCCTTACAGATCAAAGTGTTTACCCTAGCTGTGCAGGACAACTAGGAGAAGGTGTAGTAAGTGTTTCTGGAGGAAATCCTCCTTATACATTTCAATGGTCCAATGGAGACTTAGATAGCACCGCTGAAAATCTTGCCATTGGAAATTACAAAGTTTGGGTAACCGATGCCACAGGATGCAAAGACTCTTTGAGTATTTCGATAACCAATAACCCTGCTCTTCAGGTGTACCCCATTCCTACCCATGCACTCTGCCATTCAGACTCTGGTAAAATCAATCTTTTTATCACAGGAGGAACAGGTAATTATCAAATAGACTGGGATGGTATTGATTCCACAGCAGTGCCTCCTGGAAATCATACTGTAAAAGTTACTGACAATAGTGGATGTGAAAAACAAATTAATTACACCATTAACAGTCAGCCAGAAATAATTGCCTCAGTGAATACACAAATTATTGATTGCGACACCAATCTTTATGCTGTAACAGCTAATGTATCTGGTGGAAATCCGCCCTATACTTTTAACTGGACTTTGAGTGATACGAATGCAGCCACAGCCGGAAATTATGAATTAAGCATTACGGATGCTTCTTCTTGTCAAAAAATTGTTCCATTTGTAATTGATACAGGATCTGCAATAAATATTCAATACAACTACACGCCTATCAACTGCTCTAGTACTACCACAAATGTTACTATTTCCATAGCTGGAGGAAACGCCCCTTATCAAATCATCTGGTCTGATAGCACCAAAAACACCTTCACCAATGAAGTCCAACTAAGTGAAAACAATAGTGTAACCGTAATTGACTCTAGAAACTGTGAGAAAACAGTTCCTATCGAAATTATCCCCGTAGAAAATATTCAAATTGCTTTTAACTTAGTTGAACCAACTTGTGGTGATGCCAATGGTGCTATTGGATATCAAATAAGCGGAGGAACCACAAATAACTACACAGTAAAAATCAATGAAACAGAGGTTTTTGGAAACAACTATATTAATGTGGATTCAGGAATCTATAAATTTGAAGTAACAGAACCTGGAGGATGTTCTTTTGACACAATAATTACCTATGAAAACAATGGTGGTGTGTATCTTATCACTCACGAAATGACCCATAATACTTGTGCTTCAGACTCAAAAGGGAGCATCAGTACAAAATTCTATAGCGACTCTGATATCTCTTTCAAATGGTCTAATGGAGACTCTACAAGCTCTTTGAAGAACTTAGCAGGTGGGGCTTATGAACTCACTGTAACCGATGAGTATGGATGTACCTGGGATTCTATTTTTATTGTTGAAAAAGGGACTCAAATACTCGCCAGTTCTACCATTTTCTTTGACCCTTGTGTAGATGATGAAGGATATATAAAAGTTTTCCCAAGTGGTGGAACACCTCCTTATGATTTTAAATGGCAAGATGAAGAAACAGAACAGCAATTAACCATTACAGAAACGGGTTATTACGAAGTAATGATAACAGACTCTAATGGATGTAGCGGAACCTTTAATTTTTATGCCGAGGGGAATGAAATTGGAGGAAATACCTGTTTTAAAATCCCTACAGGCTTCTCTCCCAATGGAGATGGAATTAATGATCAATTTGAGATCGTAGGAAATCACCTTTTCCAAGAATCAACTTTAAGAATCTTTGATCGATGGGGAAAACTGATTTATGAGAAATATAACTACCAAGGAGATTGGGATGGTACAATAGATGGATCACCTGCAGAAGCTGGGAGTTATATCTATATTTATGAAACCAACAATCAAAAAAACGATATTTTTAAAGGAACAATAAGCATCAAAAGATAGACATGAAAAAGTTTAGTACAACCCTTCTTATTCTATTCTCTATCTTTTGGAAAATAGAAGCACAACAAAGCTCAGTATTTGAGTCCTATAACAACGACCAAACGATTATTAGCCCATCAAATGCGGGAATCTATGATCATATGCAGATAGGAATTTCCTATAGAAGTCAATGGGCAGGTTTAGAGATAGACAAACCACAAGGAATTACAGCATCCATTAATACAGCAATAAGCGACAATGGTGGTCTTGGTATTTTTGTAAACAACAGTAGTTTTGGTGTTCTTAAACAAACCAGTTTTGAACTCGCTTACGCCTATAGATTACCAATAAATATAGACTACAACCTATCTTTCGGGATGGGACCAAAAGTGAAATTCCTCAGCTATGATGACAGTAAAATCATCACTATTGACCCAAATGACCCTACATTTAGCAATACCGAGCAAACTTCCATGGTGTTGGATGCGCGTTTAGGAGTTTCTTTATACAGCGATAATACCTTACTTTCTCTTTCTGTAGATGACGCGATAGAAAATAAACTCAATATCAACAACAAAGACAAAGGGCGTAACAAATCTGAAAGAGTTATTAACCTCTACGGACACTTTAGGCTACAACCCAAAACCAACGAAAACTTAGCTTTTGAACCGTCATTTCTATTGAGCTCCACAGATTTTGGACATTATAAAGCAACCATTGGTCTTGATATTGTTTATCAAGATTTGATTTATGTTGGAGGTATGCTACGAGTTCAAGATGCCTTTGGATTTAGAGCAGGAATACGAGCAAAAGAATTGATCATTGGTTATCAATATGAATTTGGAACTTCAGATCTTGCAGATTACTACAAAGGAAATCACGAATTCTTTATTGGAGCGAGAATTTTTAATGACAAATCGAGCCAGAATAACAGATGGTATGATCGTCATAAAAAAGAAAGTTGGTTATCCAAAGCTATTTTGTTTAAAAAGAAAGGGAAAATTCAAAAAGACAAAAAGGTAAAAGAAAAGGAAGACAAACCAAAAAGCAAAGCTAAAAAAGGTGGGAAAAAACCAAAAAGCAAAGCTAAAAATAGAGCCAAAAGTAATAGCCGAAAATACAAGCCCAAAAAACGTTTGAGAACGCTATAAAAGACACAAATAAATTTTAGTAATGCTATTTAACTCACTTGATTTTTTAATATTCTTCCCAATAGTTTTTTTACTGTATTGGTTTGTTTTTAAAAAGAATTTACAAGCCCAAAACACATTAGTTTTGGTTGCTAGCTATGTTTTCTACGGTTGGTGGGATTGGCGATTCCTTAGCTTAATAATCATCAGCTCGATTGCCGATTTCCTTATAGGGCAACAAATAGAAAAACAAGAAAAAGAATCTAAAAGAAAATCTTGGTTACTCCTTTCCATGACCATTAATTTGGGGCTACTTCTGTACTTCAAATATTTTAATTTCTTTGTAGATTCCTTTATTGAGTCTATGGATCTCCTTGGCTTAAATCTCAACTGGAGTTTAGCAAAAATCATTCTTCCTGTTGGAATCAGTTTCTATACATTCCAAACAATGAGTTATACCATTGATATTTATAGAAGAGAGCTTAAAGCCAACAAAAACATTATTGAATTCTTCGCATTTGTTAGCTTCTTTCCACAGCTGGTGGCAGGGCCCATAGAAAGAGCCTCAGATTTATTGCCACAATTCACTGTCCCGAGACAATTCTCTTATCAAAAATCTGTTGATGGACTTAGACAAATTCTCTATGGTTTTTTCAAAAAAGTAGTAATCGCAGATAATATCGCTACCCAAGTAGATTATATTTATGCCAATTATGAAACCATGAGTTCCTTAGACTTAGGCTTGGGCGCTATTTTTTTCACCATCCAAATTTATTGTGACTTTTCAGGATATTCTGATATTGCCATAGGTACCGCAAAATTATTTGGTTTTGAACTTAGAATGAATTTCAATTTCCCGCTCTATTCAGCAAATATGACGGAATTTTGGAGGCGTTGGCATATGTCCTTATCAAACTGGATAAAAGATTATCTCTTTACTCCATTAGCCATTTATTTTAGAAACTATGAGAAAAAAGGAATCGCATTAGCTCTTGCATTAGCCTTTACAATCAATGGTTTTTGGCATGGTGCCGCTTGGACATTTTTGGTTTGGGGTATTCTCCATGGTGCAGTTTTGAGTTTTGAAAGCTTGACAAAAAAACGTCGTAAAAAAATTAAAAAGAAAATAAATCCTAAACTTTATCTACACACCAGTGTTCTACTCACATTTGCCTACTGGACGTTTTCCCTAATCCTTTTTAGAGCCAATTCCATGACGCAAGCTTGGGGGTATATTTCTAGGATGTTTAGTTTCCAAGATTTTAGCTTATTTAGAGTTTTATTTTTGGCTTATCTTGCCCTAGTAGTGGTTTTTGTGTGGATAGAACGATTACAAAGAAATAAAAATCATGTATTAAGCATTGATCATTTACCTATTTGGATTCGCTATGGAATTTATTATTTCCTCATTTTGAGTGTGATTTTCTTAGGAAATCATCAAAATCAATCTTTTATTTATTTCCAATTTTAATAGGATCTTACTATGATAAAATTATTAAGAAGAATTGGCCTATTTCTTATCCCTGTTATCCTTTTTATATTGGTTTTAGAACTTTCATTAGGATCTGAAGGTGTATTAAACTCCAATAGAAAAAAGAAAAACGCCATAAAAGCTCATCAAGATTCTGTTGAGATATTATTTATGGGGTCCTCACAATCTTTAAAAGGTATCAACCCCAAGTTTATTTCTGCCCCTTCTTTCAATTTTGCAAATGTGAGCCAAAGTTTTTATTTGGATTTTGAGTTATTGAAAAAATATGCCTCAGAAATGCCCAAATTAAAAAAGGTTTTTCTCGCTGTGAGTTATCACAGTTTTTTCACACAATTATCTGACTCAGAAGAAGCCTGGAGAGAAGACTTATACACACTGGAGTATAAAATACCAGCAAGTGCAAAAAGGTCTTTTGTTCAACAAAATTCGTATTTCACCATATATGGTTTAAAGGCAACCCTTAAAATAATAACAAGTGGTTTTCAATACGATCTTGCAAAAAGAATTAATAAAAACGGATATGAAAATAACAAACCCCTTCTGGATAGTTCCAAGGTAAATGATTCTGTGGGTGAAAAAAGAATTGAGTATCACCATGAAATAATGAAAAGAAAGTGGGTAAACACCAATATTTCTACTGTAGAAAAGATGATAGAATTTCTACAAGAAAAAGACATTAAGGTATATCTATACACAACACCCACTACAGCCCATTACCGAAAGTTTCAAGCAAAAGAATACTCAGTGACTAACGATTCTATAACAAATTTACTGAGCAATAAATACAATATTCCCTACTTTGATTTCGAAAACTCCAATATTTTCACTTGGAAGGACTTTAACGACACCGATCATACAAATGATTTAGGTGCCGAAAAGTTCTCTAAATTATTAAACCAAGTATTACAGAATTACTAGATATTCTCGCTTCCGTTTATGACCAAATTTTGCCCATTGTAATGCGGGGTAACACGAGTAAGAAACTCCACAGCTTCGGCTACTTCATCGGTAGTTAAAAGTGTTTTTAGTGGATGATTCATTTCCATTCCTTCAATAATTCTTTCATCAGTATCTGATGTAAGATTCGTCTGCATAAACGAAGGAGAAATAGCATTGGAAGCTATTCCATATTTAGCAAACTCTGTAGCCCAAGATTTCACCATAGAATGAAGATAAGCCTTGTTTGCCACATATTCTGATAGTCCAACAGGTGGTTTATTAATCAAATATGAGGTAAGAACCGTAATAATTCTTCCATTTTTTTTCTTCTTAAAATGCTTGAGAAGCTCTTGAGTAATCATCACTGTGGATTGCACATTTTGCACAAAAGAATTGACAAAAGTATGACTTGGGAGTTTATGAAAATGTTTCATTTCATATCCTGTAAGTGCGTTATTGATAAGGATATCAATATCCATTTCACCCAATTTCGTTAAAAAATCATGAAGACTTTGTGCTTCCGAGAAATCGCAAAACAAAGCTTCCATATTGTCAAACTGTTTGCAAATTTCAAACGCTTTTACTTGAGAACTGGCATAAGTAAAATAAATTTTGTTTTCTGGGTTTTTTGCCAAGATCTTGCTTATTGATGCTCCCAAACCTGATGCACCTCCTGTAACTAAAATGTTCATATTATTCCTATTTGGATTCTTCCTCGGGCAACTTTTACCCCTTCTTGGTTTCTAAATGTAAACTTAAATACAATGGCTTGAACAGCTTCTATTTTTTCTTTTACTTGAGCTTCCAACACCACCGTATCTTCTAAAAAAACAGGTTTTAAAAAATTAATTTCTTGAGCATGAATAATGACATCCTTTGTCGGTAATCCTTCCCCAATAAAATGCGATAAAAAACCATTGAGAATATTCCCATGCATGACCACTTTAGGGAATCCTTTTTCTTTAGCAAACGCTAGCTGAGTATGCAAAGGGTTCTGATCCTTAAATGCCCCTAAAAAACCTTGATAAACGGCTTCAGTCACCTCATAAGTCATTTGAAACTTATCTCCTATTTCCATTGTTCTTTAAATTTATAAATGAAATGTTCTGTTTTCTTAAATGAATGTTCTAAAGTAATCATATTTTGTAGCTTTGATGGTATCAAAACATCCATTTTTTCTCAAATTTGAAAAAAATCAAACTCAAAATAGAATGAATAAACATATTTTTCTCTTGGCATTCTTATTTTTCTTTATCCAAGAAGGAATGTCTCAATCCTTCCGTGGAGGAATTACCTTAGGTTTTTCTGCAACACAAGTAGATGGAGATAAATTAGGAGGCTATAACAGACCTACTTTTAAAGCAGGTGGACTCTTGGAATACAAAAGGCGTAGCAGAAGAAAAAAAGGAACTTTTGGACTCGAAATCAACATCCAAGGAAAAGGATCTAATACCGCTATTGATGTTCCCGTGGAAGCTGAACAAAAAATTAGACTATACTATGCCGATTTTCTTCCTTATTATAAATATAAATTCAACAAGAACTTTTATGTAAAAGGAGGAGTCGTTATTTCTTATCTCTTAAAAGGCGACCTTAAACTAGGTGGTTTTGCTTTTGAAATGCAAGAAGATAAATTTGACAGAATCTCCACAGACTTAAATCTAGGGGTGGGAATTAAGATACAAAAGAACTTTTTTCTTCAAATTGAAGGACAAACTTCTCTCCTTCCCTTTGCTAATATCCAAAAAGAGACTAACTTGTTCAACTCAAAAGGACTTCGTCACAGTATCCTTACTTTTGGAATTGTGATTTTGTTCGATTAATCAGAAAAATATTATGAAAAAAATTATTTTAGGTTTATTTACTTTATCGACATTCTCTGTTTTTGCTCAAGAAACAACTTTAGAGAGCAATAAAGGATCACTCAGTGTAGAAATTTTAGGAAATTATTCCAACACCTCTGCCACTTCTGTTATTACGGCACAACTTCCTGCGATTCTTCAGTCTTTCGTGAATTTTGATAATTATAAATATGATGAAAGGCTCAAAGCGAGTATTAGCCCAGAAATTAGAGTGAATTATTCTTTACCATATAATTTGAAGGCTTACGCTAGAATGAGTTTCGGAAAATGGGGCTTTGATAATTTAGAAAATGAAAGCATAAATATTGGCGATTTTATTGATCTAATTCCTAATATTCCCGATGCCGCAAAACCCTTTCTTGGAAGTGCTCGGTTGGATGTCAATTATAGAGAATCAGACTGGACGTATTTTACTGGAGGTATCGGTATCAAATATTCTTATAATGTCACTAACAAACTCAGTATAGAACCTTTTGTAGGGGCAGATGTATGGATGACTTCTTCGCCAGAGATAAGCACAGACCTAGCATTGTCACTTTTGATATTCAACTCTGCTGCAAAAGATATTATTAAACTTGAAAGTGCAGACCAAACAAATTTTGGGTGGAGAACTGGGCTCAATATCAATTATGATTTAACCAAGCAACTTTATATAGGAGTAAATGCAGATTACTCATCGGTAAATCCTGTTTATGAAACACAACTTGTAGGGGGTAATATTGGTGATTTACTTTCTGGGATTCCAGGAATAGACCTTGGAGGTGCACTTCCAAACTTACCTGATGTAGAGACTTCAGTAGATTCTAAAAACAATACGCTTAACTTTGGTTTATTAGTTGGGATGCGATTTTAATATTCTCTGTGAAAACTGAAAATAATTTAGATAATTTTCATAGCTTTGCAAACTCATTAACAAAAAACTGTTAACTATGTACGCAATTGTAGAGATAGCAGGGCAGCAATTTAAAGTTGCCAAAGACCAAAAGGTTTTCGTACACCGTTTGGCAGCAGAAGAAGGATCGGAAGTAGTTTTCGATAAAGTTCTTCTAACTGACAACGACGGTACGGTAACTATTGGCGCCCCAGCTATAGAAGGTGTTTCAGTAAAAGCTACTGTAAAAAGTCACCTGAAGGGAGATAAAGTAATCGTTTTCAAGAAGAAAAGAAGAAAAGGTTACAAGAAGAAGAATGGTCACCGTCAATCACTTACGGAAATCGTAATTGACTCAATTGGCTAATTGTTTAACTCAAAAAAGAAAACATCATGGCTCATAAGAAAGGAGTTGGTAGTTCGAAAAACGGACGTGAATCAGAAAGTAAACGACTTGGAGTAAAAATCTTTGGAGGACAAGCTGCCATAGCGGGAAATATCATCGTAAGACAGCGTGGAACAAAGCACTATCCAGGTGAAAACGTTGGAATGGGTAAAGACCACACTTTGTTTGCATTGACAGACGGAGTAGTAAAATTCCAAAAGAAAAGAAACAATAAATCTTATGTATCTATCGTAAATGCTGAGGCATAATCCATAGAAAGATTGTTGTGATCATAGAACGGAACTCATTTTTTGGGTTCCGTTTTTTTTTGTTGAAATTTTGACTCTATTTCATTTAATGATGAATTTATCATCGTCAATGCTCTTGATCAAATCTAAAAACTCATAAACACCACTTTTGGAGATATTTAGATAATTTATTCACAAAAAGGGAGTACTTTTATAATTAATACATAACCAAATGAAACTGCGAAGCACAAAAAATAAACTGTGCATTGAGCTTTCATTATAAAACAATAAAAAATGAAAATATACTTACTCTTATTAGGAATCATCCATTCAATCACTTGTTTCTCGCAAACATTAAGCATTTCTGTACCAGAAGATGAATTTGGGATAGATGAAACACATTTTTTAATTATATCACGAATTCAAGACATTGAGGATTATCAAAATCTGGTAAATTACAATGAAGTCCTAATTACTTTTGGAGACAATAATTATAAATTCATTACAAACCCAGATAGTCTGACCTATTCAAATTCCTATATCATTAAACCTATAAACTCTTCAAATCAGTACACGCTCTATTTTACGCAGCTTCCTATTGTTTTAATAAATGCAGATGTACCAATAGTAGATGAACCCAAGGTGTTAGCTACTTTAACATACACAAATGATGAGCAAACAGTTAGCTCAAGTATCGGAATTGAATTAAGAGGTGGTAGTTCTCAAGCTTTCCCTAAAAAAACTTATGATATAGAATTTTGGGAAGACCAGACAGGTGATGACAATAAGAATATGAAATTTGGAGAATTACGAAAAGATGATGATTGGATTTTAGATGCACTATACAACGAGCCGCTAAGGCTAAGAAATTATACTGCTAGTAAACTATGGAAACAACTTCACACTCCCCACTATACTGAAGACGAAGAAGATGCCAAATCTGGAGCAGATGCAATGTATGTTGAAATGTTTCTAAATGGGCAATATAATGGACTTTATAACCTTTCTGAACAAGTTGATAGAAAACAACTGAAGCTTAAAAAATTTAATGGGAGTATGAGAGGAGAGTTATATAAAGGGATTGATTGGGGAGGTGCAACCACTTTTTCTAGTTTGCCTTCTTTCGATAACAACAATAGAACCTGGGGTGGTTATAGCTTTAAATATCCTGATAGCGATGAAATAACTGACTGGAACAATCTGTATCAATTTACTGATTTTGTGATGAATTCATCAGAATCTGACTTTGCAAATAGCATTTGGTCAAAATTTGATAAAGATAACTTTATCGACTATTTTCTATTCCTCAACTTAATTCGAGCAACAGATAATATTGGAAAAAATATTTATGTAGGAAAATACAAATCCAGTAGCCCTTACTTCTTTACACCTTGGGATTTAGATGGTTGTTTTGGAACAATTTGGGATGGTACATACAAAAATATTACTAACGATATTTTAGCCAATGGATTTATGGATAGAATCATTGATGAAAACCCAAATAATTCATTTGTTAACACAGCCACAAAATGGTTTGAATACAGAAATAACATCTTCGCTCTAGACTCTTTATCTAATTCTATTACAAAACAATACAATTTCTTGCGAGACCATAAAATTTATGAAAGAGAATCATTGGTTTATTCAAATTATCCATTCGACAATCAAAGCTATACATACACCCTGAATTGGTTAGAAAATAGGTTGGCATATTTAGATCTTTATTTTGGAAATGTACTTTCTGTTAAGCAGGTTACGACACCAAATAAGTTAAGCATCTATCCTAATCCTGCAACAAGTAAAATTTACATAAATTCAGATGGACAACTCTATGATAAAAACTATAAAATATTTAGTAATCTAGGACAATTAGTGAGTAAAGGAACTATTAAAAATGAGCAAATAAAAATAGACAAGCTAGACAAAGGAATCTATTATATCGCTATTGATGGCGCATCTTTTAAACTCATTAAAAAATAACACCTTACTACAGCACTAATATAAGTTTTCTATGCTTAAATACCGATGCATACTAAAAAGCAACTATACAAATGAAGTAACGAGGTCATTTAGTAATGCATCGGTATAAAATTTGAAAAACGTAGTTTTGTGGAAACTCTGAGAGAATATGAAAGAAGAAATACTAAACTGGCTTTTTTTTATTGAAAAAAATGATGGAGTTCCTCCCGCTTCTGTATTGGCTTTTAATTTAGGGCTCTTTAAGAATGATGAAGACAACTTCACCCTATACCTTGTAGGTGCCTTTGAATATTCAGAAGACAATGATGATTGGGCTTGTTTAGAACCTCCTACAAAGTCTTATAGATACTTAGAATTACCAAAAAATATTCAAAATGCTTCACCTAAAACGATATTAAACCTGTGTAAAGGTGTATTCGTTGAGATGGAGCAAGAGGGTGTTTTTAACAAAACCTTATTAAAAAACGCACAAGCCATCACAACTGGATTTAATGATGGAGAACTAATCAAAATTAGATAAAAAAGGGTGGCACTATATGCACAAGCATTACTTTTAAAAAGAGGATGGAGTTAGAAATCGCAAATAGCTTTTATATAAACGGAGAGTTTGAGAAGGCAATTAAATATTTCAATAAAACTATTGAAAAAGACCCTTTAAACTCAGAAGCATTTGAAGGTCGAGGATTATGTTATTTTTCGATGCTAAATATTGAGAATGCTATTTCTGATTTTGATAAAGCAGTTGAAAACGACCCCAATAATCATAGTGCTTTTCATAATAGAGGATTAATCTATCTTGAAAAAAATGAATTTGAGAAGGCTAAAATCAATATTCGAAAAGCTATTGAGATCCATGGCGAAAATATCGAGTACATTTCAAATTATGCTTATGTAAACTTGATGATTAAAAATTATGATGATGTAATAAAATATGCAATAAAGATTCTTGATTTTGATGCAGAAGATCCTTATGGTTTAGAATATATTGCAACTGCATACTTAGAATTGGGAGAATACAAAGAAGCCATCAAATTTTTTAATAGATTAGTAAAACAAGACACTCAGAATGGATATTTGTACAATAATATAGGGTACGCATTATCAAAAAGCGGAAATTATCAAGAAGCAATTTCCTATTTTAATCATGCTATTGAATTACAACCCGAATTTGCATATTCATATAACAATAGGGGATTTTGTTTATACAAATTAGGAGAAACTGAAAGAGGGCAAGAAGATATAGATAAGGCACTGAATATTGACCCTTCGAATTCGTATGCTTATAAAAATAGAGGAATTATATTCATGGAAATGGGAGATTTTAAAAAAGCAATAGAGCATTTTGAATTAGCTTCTGAATTGGGTTATAAAGAAAAATTTGATGACGAAATTGAGCTATTAATGAAAAAAATAAAAATGGACTACAATGGGATATGATCTAGTTATTAAAAGATATTCCAAAAAAAGTAAAAGAGGGTGAATACACCAGTCAAATATATTTCTGTAATTATTCTGGTTTAATTGTTGAACTAAGCCAAGATTTCGGAAAAGAAATAATAGAAAAACAGAAACAAAACCATTAACGGTGTTAATGGTATATTATTAAAAATCAACTATAAATACAGTAACATAAGTATTTGTATCAAGTAATCGGTAAATAGCGTAAAAGAATATTCTGGTAAATGGGTTTTGCCCTAGATCTAAAATAACCTATATTAGCAACCATCAAAAATTCTCGTTAAACTCACTTTTTTCATGAAAAACTGGCTACTTTATATTTTTTCCTTGAGTCTAGGAAATCTTTTATTCGCCCAAAACCTACAAGAAGTCCTTAATGAATATCAGGACTCACTTTCACACTATGGAATTGTTGCTTTAGTTGATAACGGAAAAAACATCCAAACAGCTAAAATAGGTTGGGAATTTGAAAAATCGCCAATGTCTATTGAAAATCGTTTTTGTATTGGAAGTGTTACAAAAATGTTTACCGCTACCATTATTTTGAAACTACATGAAGAAAAACGGCTAAACATCCAAGACTCGATCGGAAAATATATTCAACCTCATAAATTTATTGACCCAACAATCCAAATAAAACATTTACTCAATCACACCAGTGGTATTAAAGACATTGTAAATGCTTCACTGGCAAATAAAGCTTTAATTGAAGTGAATGAAGATTTTTCAGATACCTATTTATTGAGCCTGATCGATACTGTAGATTTCCCAAAAGGGAAGCAATACCAGTATTCCAATTCAAATTTCTTTTTGTTAAGAAAAATAATAGAGCAAATTACAGATAAACCCTATAGCTCGGTTCTTCAAGAGATGATTTTTAATCCTTTGAACCTAGAAAACACCCTTCCTTATCACTCAAAAAACATCAAGAATTTAGCCCACCCCATCATAGGTAAACAGGATTTACACAATCTTCCTAAAAGAAATATCAATCAAGTTTCTTTAGGTATTGGAAATATTGTTAGTGATGTTTTTGATGTTAATGTTTTTTTAAGAGGATTATTTTTTCAAAAGAAAATCCTTTCTACCGATGTTCTAAAAAAGATGCTAGATTTTCAAAAAATAGGCAAAACAGAAATTGGATTAAGTATCTTTAAAGAAAAATATGGGCAACGCACAGTATATGGGCACACAGGGAGAACCATTAGTTATATCTCTTATGCTTTTGTTGATCAAAAAACACATACGAGTTTTGTTCTACTTTGCAATAATGCGAATGATCCTATTATAGATCTACTTATAGAAAAAGTTTGTCGTATAAAATGGTAGATACAAGCATTAAACTGATCATCAAGAAGTACAAAAAACATGAAACAAGGAATTACAAAATGTGAATGGTGTTTAAGCGAATGTGATAATGAAGATATGTACTGTAAACAATGTGGAGGATCAGTTGCAATACTAGAGCCTTGGGTCTTACAATGCGGATGGTGCACAAGCTCAAATAGACGAGACCTCAATACACACTGTTCAAAGTGCGGCGGGGAACTTCCTTCTATTCCTGGAGCCACAAGGCTTCCAGAGCCTCCTCAAACTCCAAGAAAATTACCCTTTGCTTATGAATCTAAAGTGAAATATTGGAAAAATACTCATTTCATTATCGGAGCAATTTTCTTATTATTTATTCCCACAATAATTTTTCCAATCATTGGATTTTTCCTCCTAAGAAATGGACTAAAAAGAGCTCATGCTAAAATTTTCTCCCTCCAAAAAGGTGTACCTACTAGAGGGATTATCACCAAAGTTTATACAGATTATTCTCAACATATCAACCATGTTCATCCCATTAAAATAGAATACACTTTTAGTACACCAAAAGGGGAATTTCATGGAGCAACACTCAGTTGGGACGAAACCAATTTAAAAAGACCCGAAGGAGAACATCATTGGATTGTTTTTAATCCTGAGAATGTTGATCAAAATAATATTTGGCCACCTGTGGCTTAAAAAAACATATTTCATGAAACTTTTCCCTGAAAAATTGATCCATTTTAAACTAAATGATTCACAAGATAAAACACTAGAAAAACTTAAAAGAAAACAGAATTCTCAGAAAAATTGTATTCAAGTCATACAGAAAAAATTAATGCTTATCAGCATGTTTTCCCTAAATAATTTCTAACCCAAACTTCGACGCTGTCGCTTGGACTTTCATTTATTCATGATTGTTTGTTTTAAAGGAATTCATCTGTTCGCTTCGCTCGGGTCTTTTGCTTGCCCAAAAGAAACGAAAAGAGTAATGATTGATTATCATTGTGATTCGAAAAGGGCACTTTTTGGAAGGTATTTTTTGATTAAAAATCAAAAACCATATTTGATTTTCTAAATTTCCTCCAAGGCTTATTCACCAATTGTTTATAGATTTTGGTGTTCATCTGTTCGGCTACCCGCCTCGGGTCGGAAATTCTTAACGAAAATCAAATATTATACTGACCAAAAAGACATCTACCCATTTCGGAACTTCTTAGAGGGAAAATCTAAAGTTTAATATTTCAACAATGGAAGCTGGATTTCAATTTATACTCGCAAATCACAATCAATTAAGATCGCCTGAGTATCGATTAATAGCCAAGTGATTTTGTTTAAATAGTTTTTCAACAATATTAAATATTGCAAAGCCAAATAAATATTCCATGCTCTTTAATGAATAATAATTAATTTTGAACTACCAAAAAATATTTATGAAACTCCTTTTTGCTACTCAAAACGAAAATAAAATAAAAGAAATAGCCAAAATTCTACCCAATCATATCAATTTGATGGGATTAAAAGATCTTGGTTTTAATGACGATATTCCCGAAACCTCCCCTACCCTCGAGGGAAATGCACTTTTAAAAGCTCAATTTCTTGCCGAAAAATTTAAACTTCCAGTATTTGCAGATGATACAGGTTTAGAGATTGAAGCCCTAGGTGGAGCTCCAGGAGTTTTGTCGGCTCGGTACGCAGGTGAAGACAAAAATGCGGAGAAAAACATGGCTTTGGTTTTGGAGAAATTGAAAGACCACAACAATAGAAATGCCCAATTTAGAACAGTAATAGCTTATATTCATGAAGGTAAAGAGTATCTTTTTGAAGGTAAAGTCCTAGGAAGTATCAGGGATGAAAAATGCGGAGAAGATGGTTTTGGTTATGACCCTATTTTTCAACCAGAAGGGTATCAAAAGACCTTTGCTGAAATCACTTTGGAAGAAAAAAACAAAATCAGTCATCGAGGTTTGGCTGTTCAAAAACTCATTGACTTCTTAAAAAAATAAACATTGAAATTTAGAATATTATTCATCCTAATCCTTGGGATACTTTTTATCCATGCGGTTCAAAAGCCCCATACCATTGCTTCAGAAATTCCTGAAAGTGACTGGGCATCAGCTTATGGACCCGACTTTATTCAACAAGAATCTTATTTTATTCTTGGACAAATAGATCGTATGAGCCTGGAAGAAAAAATCGCCCAACTTTGTTTTGTACGCTCTGAGTCTGTAAAAAACAAGAAGCAAGAAAAAAAAATCAGTAATCTGATCAAAAAATATGGCATTGGTGGAATTACCTTTTTTAAAGGAAACACTCCAGATATGCAATATTTGATGAAAAAATATCAAAAACTATCTAAAGTTCCTTTACTTTTTTCTATTGATGGAGAATGGGGCGCTTCTATGCGACTAGAAAATATGCCTGTGTATCCATGGATGATGACCATGGGAGCTGTTCAGGATAACAAACTCGTAGAGATGGCGTCTGAGCAAATGGCAAAAGAGTTCAAAAATATTGGAATTCACATGAATTTAGCTCCAGATATTGATGTAAACAACAATCCCAACAACCCAATTATAAATGTAAGATCTTTTGGTGAAGACCCTTGGAATGTAGCAAAAAAGGGAACAGCCTACATGAAAGGGCATGATAAAGAAAAAATTCTTACCGTAGCAAAACACTTTCCAGGACATGGTGATACCGATATGGATTCTCATAAAACATTACCTAAACTTCCCTTTACAAGAAATAGACTAGACTCTATTGAACTTATTCCATTCAGATACCTCATTCAGCAAGGAATGAGTTCTATTATGGTGGCGCATTTGAATATCCCGAATATTACCAAAAAAGAACAACTTCCGTCATCTGTTTCTCCTCATATTGTAGATTCGCTCTTAAAATACGAACTTGCTTTTAAAGGACTCACCATGACAGATGGCTTAGCAATGCGTGGTGTACAAGATCATCTTGTGGATGGTAGATTAGAACTTGAAGCCCTGAAAGCAGGAAACGATGTACTTCTTTTACCTCAAAATGTAAAAGCCGTGATAGACACCGTAAAAATGGGAATCCAAAATGGTGAATATTCTCTTAAAAAACTTGATAGAAGTGTTTTAAAAGTACTTTTAATGAAAACCTTTATTGGTTTAGATCATCAAAAAGATTCTTTAGTATTTAAAAAAGTGGATTTTGAAAAAGCTGCTTGGGTAAAAGAAAAAATAATGGAAAATGCTTTGACTTTACTAGAAAACAAAGTAAATATTCTTCCTTTTAGAACTCTTGAAAAACAAAATTTCGCTCTTATAATCAGCGGAAAAGAACATGGAGTGAAACAATATTTGGATGCTTTTAATTTTTATCAAAAACCTTCTATATTTTATCTCAACGCATCAAATTTCAAAAACCTCCCTGCGTTTCTAAAGAAAAATAAAGGCAAAGAAATTATTTTCAGTATTCATAAATCTGATGCTTCCCCTTGGAAACCTTATAAAACGACATCTACGGAGCAAAAAGCCCTAAAAAAACTAGCAAAACATCCAAAAACACATTTGGTGCTTTTTGCAAATCCTTATGCTTTAAGAAAACAAAAAATATCGGGTTATCAGTCTATTTTAATTGCTTATCAAAATAATAAAGAAGCACAAAAACTAGTTCCAGAAGCACTATTTGGAGGAAGAACCTTAAAGGGAAAACTTCCTGTGGGAATCAGTGAAAAATACTCAGTAGGAGCTGGAATAGAAACAAAAAAACTGGATGTGTTAAAACAAGGTTTACCCTTAGATTTTAATCTTCGAAAAAAGGATTTTGCAAAAGTAGATTCTATCGTAAACGATGCCATAAAGAAAAAAGCTATTCCTGGCTGTCAGCTCTTAGTGGCTAAAGATGGAAAAGTATTTTTTGAGAAAAACTACGGGCATTTCACTTATGAGAAAAAGAAAAAAGTACAAACTTCTTCCCTTTATGATATTGCTTCTATTACCAAAATAGCAGGTACGATGCCTATTATTATGAAGTTAGAAGAAACAGGAAAACTCAAATTAGATGATCGATTAGGGAAGCTTGATGCCTTCTTAAAAAAATCGAATAAAAAAGACCTAACCATTCGAGAAATCTTTGCCCATACCTCTGGACTTCGCCCTTGGATTCCTTTTTATGCTAAAACTCTTGATACCAAAACAAAGAAACCACTTTCTAAAATCTATAAAAAGAAAAAAAGTGGACTCTTTACTATTCCTGTTGCAAAAGGATGGTTTATGAATAAAAACTATCTAGATTCTATGGATTATTGGATTGCAGAATCTGAACTTTTAGACGAGAAAAAATATCGTTATAGCGATTTAGGATACTATTTAATGAAAAGGGTTCTAAAAAAGCAATTTAAAAAATCATTAAAAAAAGAATCTCATCAGCTTTTTGCTCAAATAGGAGCCGATCATTTAACTTATCTTCCTAAAGAAAAATTTGCCAAAAACACTATTGTTCCTACAGAAAAAGACGACTATTTCCGTCACCAAACACTTGTGGGAGATGTTCATGATATGGGAGCTGCTATGCAAGGTGGAATTGGAGGACATGCTGGAATGTTTTCCAATGCTCGTGATCTTGCAAAGTATATGCAAATGCTATTAAACAAAGGGCATTATGGAGGAAAAAGATATTTTGAAGAATCGACAATTGAAACTTTTACCGCCTGTCAATTTTGCGACGAAAATAATAGACGTGCCATAGGTTTTGACAAACCCATAGTGGAGGAAGGACCTGGAGGTCCTACTTGTGAACAAGCCAGTAAACGTAGTTTTGGGCACACAGGTTTTACCGGTACCATGGTTTGGGCTGAACCCGAAAATGGAATGGTATTCATTTTCTTGTCCAATAGAACTTTTCCTAGCATGAAAAACACTAAATTGGTCAAAATGGATGTTAGAACCAAAATTCAAGAAGAATTTTACAAACTTTTAAGCCTCAAAAAATGAAAAATATCTTTACCAAAATAGCTTTTGTAAGCCTATTATTAGGAACTATTTCTTGTAACCAAAAAGAAACACCAACCACAGCTAGTAGTGAACCACAAATAGAGTATAATCATTGGGGAATGGTGCAATCTTATGCAAATATCAAAAATGGACAAGCCCATGGATTGTATATGGAACTCAATAACCGTGGAGATCTTATTAAACAATACAATTATCAGCATGGTGAATTAGATGGGAAACAATTTCATTTCTCAAGAAACGGAAGCAGAGAGTTGATTGTTTCTTACAAAAATGGAGTGAAAGATGGAGACTATACCAAATACTATAACGGAGGAGTAAGAATTCAAGAGCATTGTGTTTATAAAAACGGAGAAAAGCACGGAAAAGCACTTTGGTACTTTGATGACAAAGATCAAACCTTGAGTACGGTTTTTCATTATAATAATGGAAAACTACACGGAGTAGCTGAAAAATATTACCCAAGTGGAAATATCAAAGCCAAAGCCAATTATACTAATGGATCGCTAGATGGAGATTGGAAAAATTTTGAAGATAAAAAAGCGAATGAATAGAAAGCTAAAAATAGGAGTTGTTTGCTTCCCCACTTACGGAGGATCTGGAATTGTGGCAACAGAACTGGGTAGAGCCATGGCAAGACATGGACATGAAATTCATTTTATTTCCTATAAAATGCCCGTACGCCTTGATGTCTTTGAAGAAAACGTATTCTACCATGAAGTAAGTTCTATTGATTATCCATTGTTTGAATTTCCGCCATATGAATTGTCTTTGGCAGCAAAAATGGTGGATGTTGTAAAGTTTGAAAAACTAGATATTCTTCATGTTCATTACGCCATTCCCAATGCCTATGTAGCGTTTATGGCAAAGCAAATCTTGCTTCAAGAACAGATCCGAATTCCTCTTTTTACTACCTTACACGGAACAGACATTACACTAGTGGGTAAATCTGAATTATTAAAACCCGCTATTTCTTTTGCCATTAATCAATCAGACTATGTTACCGCCGTTTCTGATGATCTTAAAAAAGAAACTTGTTCCTATTTTGATGTAAAGCCCGATAAAATACATGTGATCCCTAACTTTATTGACTTAGAGGAGTATCGTGTGATTAAAAAACTACAAAGAATCAAGAAAGCGATTGCACCCAATGGTGAAAAATTATTGGTGCATATTTCAAATTTCCGCCCCGTAAAAAACATTGAAGATGTTGTGAAAGTATTCTACGAGGTTCAAAAAGAAGTCCCTTCAAAACTCATCATGGTGGGTGATGGACCTTGCAGAGAAGGAGCAGAAAAACTTTGTAGAGAACTCAATATTGCCGATAAAGTTCGATTTATGGGTAAAAGCCTTGAAGTTCCTAAAATTCTTTCGGTTTGTGATCTCATGCTTTTGCCTTCCAAAACAGAAAGTTTTGGACTCGTAGCACTAGAAGCTATGGCATGTTCTGTTCCTGTAGTATCTACAAACACAGGAGGATTACCCGAAGTAAATATCCACGAAAAAACAGGTTTTACCCTACCTGTAGGAGACATTGAAGGAATGGCAAAAGCGGCCAAACATATTCTCGGATGCCCTGAAAAACTACAGCATTTTAAAGAGAATGCATTGGCTCATGCCCAAACTTTTGATATCCAAAATATTGTTCCAGATTATGAAGAAGTCTATTATAATCTGATACAAAAGAGCATGGAAGAATGCGAAAAATATCAAAAAGGAAGAACAAAAGATAAAAAATAAGTAAATTGGGAGCAAAATACTATTCGATGAAAAAAATTGTACTATTCTCTGCCCTTTTAATTGCGGCGATTTCTTGTGTAAAAGAAGATCTTAGACAAGAATCTTTTTCATATAAATGGAATGATGACATGAAAACTGTCACAACTTATACCTCATTCTACACCGACTCTACTTTTGAGATCTATGGTGCAGCAGGAAATGATTCACTTCACTTCTTTATCTCAAGAGGAGGAAACAAAGGAATGGCAGGATATTATCCTTTAGGTTCGAATAGCCCGCATTACTTGGAAATTAAAAAAGACGGAAACAAAAGAAAAGCACTTCAAGGTGGATTTGATCTTGAATACATCAACTTTTATTCTAATTTCAAATTCGATGCAATCTTTAGTGATGGTGATACGCTTGAAAATGGTAATGGAAACAATATTAGAATTAATCGAGGAGACTCTACTTTGATCTTTCAATAGCCTCAGTTTGCTCTACCCATAGAATAACTCACTTAGAATATCATTTCAAAGTGAGTTTTTTTTATTTAATTTTATGCCATGGAGATAAACAATAATAAAAGAATTCATCATTTTGGCTTTAGTCTAAAACACACAGACCGCACTCTTTATCAATCGCCTAAAAAATACATTTTCTCCCTAATAAAAAAATCAATTGAAGATCTTGGTTGGATCATCACAGCGTGTAATCAAGAAAATTTCCTGGCAATTAGGAAAAGAAGAAATAAAGATTTAGAAGAAATTTCTATTAAAATTATCAATCAAGAATTACACATTACCAGTAAATCTCTTGAGTCTTTTCTGTGGGATAGAGGTCGGAATTCTCTCCGAGTTAATGAGTTTATTGAAACATTTAAAGCTTTAGAAAAAAAACACAAAACAGAGAGTTCCCTAATTCAATTAAGAAAAGAACAAGATTTTTGGTTTACTTATGAAGTACCCGACACGCTCCCTACACCTCAAAAAATAAAAAAAAGTAAAAGTATTCTTGCCTACGCACTTGTTATCATCTCTATTGTATCATTATCTACTCTTGTAGGTTTTAGTTTTCACAATGGATTTTATATTCCAATTGTTTTTGAGATAATAACACTCCTTATAATTCTTGCCGTATTTCATTTCCTTATAAAATTTTGCCACATCGTTAAACATAAAGAGCTTATCCGTCTTTTTTCTTTTCAAATTATTGGAACGCACATTGGCTGGATCATGAGTTATTTCTTCTTTACCAAACAAGAGATTAACAACTTGAATTTCGAAGAATTCCTTCAACAAGAGATCTTTTTAAAAGACCTTAGTATAGAACCTCAACGCTGGATTCTTCTTTTGATAGGTCTTATTTTAGGAGTTCTAATTCATATCTTCCTAGGTTTTTTTGCTTTATTTCAAAAAAGAAAAAAACACCTTATTGAAATCATACCTGCTCCCATTTTAAATTTTATTTTCTTTCATTTAGGAAAAGCTACTCCCCTTGAAATCATTCAAAATGAAATGAAAAATAAAGGAGTTCACGAATTTCATGATGAGATTTTTGAGCTTGTCGCCCAAATTTTAGAAGAAGAATATTATCCGTGAATAAATTTTCAAGAAAAGTCGAATTTCTTGTTATCTATTTTTTTGTTTGCTTTCTTTTTTGGGAGTTTTCTTAGAACCTTTTCATTGTTTTGACATTTATAACAGCACCAATTAAAAATTGGTAGAGCGATTTGCGGTGTGTTATTCCTTGCTGTAGCGTGGTCGTTTTTTAGGATTATTTGTCATTCAATCAGACCATACTGGTTTACACCACTATCTAGGCGCTATTCTGTTTTTATATAAACTACTGGCATATCTTTCATGTAAATCAATTGAGATAAACTCTATATTGGAATTAACATCTTTGAATCTTACTGTTTTTTTAGGATAAATACGGTTTCTAATACTTTCATCGTATTTTAATATTTGATTATTTGAAGTGCTAATTTCGTATGGAACTTTATCATAAATACTTCCTTCGTCTCTCAATATTACCTCGTTTTCCTTTGACTTATCAAAATAAAATGTAAATGAATGATGACAGGAGCATTTAATATAATTAAGCTTAGGCACTTCCTTCTCATGATATTCATAAGGAACTAAATAACATATATCATTCTTTTTTATTACGGAAATACAACGCCCTGATTCTAAAAAATACAAATCATTCGAAGAGCAACAGCTAACCAAAATCAGCATCATCGCAAAAACTTTATTAAATGATTTTTTCATTGATCTAAAAAATTAATAATGATAAAAAATGAGATTTATTTTTGATTTCTCCCACTACTCCGCCACCGCCAATTTTCAATTTCCCGATATTCAAGACAAGGTGTGGATACTCTGAGAACAAACCTTACTATACTCAACAGATAGAAACTAAAAAGCAATGATTATCAAAATCACTGCTTCTAAATTATCGTTTATGTTTTCTTTATCTAAGACTCAGATAACATCTTTTTGAACTTTTCAACATTTTCAGGCTTTGAAAAATACCTTCTAAAAGGTTCTGATTTCTTTTTACCATATTGCACAGTTGCCTTAATATCATCTGACTTAGAAACATTACTCCCTACTCGATAGTCTTCATTACTATTGAACTTTTTAATTAATATGTCGTACTGCTCGTTCTTTGTCATGATAATACAAATTTACTAATAATTTACTCAAAACCAATAATTACAAAGTGATAGTCCCGACTATTTAAAACATCGAAACGCTCAATTTTTCCTATATCTAACTCGTCTAAAATACTTTCGCCAATCCCTTTTTCAATAATAGTTCTATTTGACTCATCAAGTCTTTCAATAAGAGATATATGATTACGTAAAATCCCACCTCTAACGGTAAATATCCTACTCAAGCTTTCATAATTGGCGGTAATTTTCCTTAAATACAACAAATGCTTATGTTTTGTATTACCAAAGAAAACAACCTGTGCTGAATTATTCAATCTCAAAAAGTGAACTAAACAATTGAAAACTGTACATAATACCTAATGAAAGTCTTTGTTGTTATCAAGTGATCTATCATTAAATACATACTCATTATCAATAAATTCTAAATTGCCAAATCCTAAATTATATATATCGCTTTCATACAATGGATTTAAAGACACTCTTTTTATTATGTCCGTTGCACCAACACTAACGAAGCTATAAACATAAGCACCATCTTCTATACCTAAAAAATCATATTCGTATGAATCATCTAAAAATTCCATAAAAGACCATTTATGATGTTATTTACTCTTTTGTATAATGCCGACACATTTGAAAACTCCCTTATGAATGAAGTGAAATAAATGAGCATAGAACAAGTTATCGGTATCAAATATGACATCGTTTTCTTATCATCGATTTTTATTTTTAAGAGTTCCCGCACCGCCAATTTTCAATTTCCCAAACTATAAAAAAAACATAAAAACACTGAGAGTCAAACCAAATTTAAATAAAATATCGAAAATTTATCATTATGAATGACTTGTACTTAGTTCTCCGTTATCTCACCAAGCATTCAATTCGTAAGAGAATTGGTCTATTTCGTAAATAACCTTAATAGTTTTCTTAATCTCTTGAGTAAGTTCGTTAGCACTAATCACATTTCTTATAACACGAAAGAAAACAGGAATTGAATCTACTTTTCCTAGTTGATAGTTTTCAAAAATTTTATTTGAAACAAAACGATTGAAGCTCGCTTCGTTATCATCCTTATCTTTATGAAAATGCAACATAAAAACAATATCTGTTGGAAAACAATCTAATTTCCAATTCCATCTTTTAATATCAGAACCTTTAAAAACTTGCAATAAAATTGAACCATTGTTGTTTCTAGAAAAGTCAAATTGCAAACCTGAAACATTTAGTACTAAGAATCTAGCACTTAAAAAGTTTATATCCATAATTGATGAATTAATTTATTTTTCTGTTAATGCATAATTAAACGTCGTTTGGCATGAGCAATATACATTTACTTTGCTTGTGTTCTTTATTAGTGATCACTCATGACAAACACATGTCATGAGTGTTTATCCCATTTTCTGAAAATTTAAATAGAATAAACCACTTCTCTGCAAACTCCTGTCGAGTAACTGTCATAAACACAAATTTATTTCTATTACGATAAAAAACAGGACTTAACCTAATTTCCCGAGTAGCTTCAGATGCCGTTTTGACAACCTTTACTGAATGACGACTCAACATTTTATATAGCTTGATTCGGCTGTTAAGAAATTCTATTAATTCTAAACTGCTTTGAATACTTAGATTTTGACCACCAAAATTATTATTGAATATTTCTCTTAATAGGATACTACTATCCGTTTTATTAATTGAAAAATCGATAGGAATATACATTGGTTCCTGTGTGAAACTAATACATTCACGTGCTCCACCATAAAAATCTATGCAAAATTCATTTTTAGCAATGTATTCTGCAAGTAATTCATAACTTCCTCTTTTTTCAGATTTACATCCTAAATTGAAATAAACCAAAAATATTAGTACAAATAATCTCATAATTGTAACAATAAAATTTTCTGAATTAGTCTACCAAATTTCTCTCCTTAGCCACCGCCAATTTTCAATTTCCCAAACTATAAAAAAAACATAAAAACACTGAGAATCAAACCAAATTTACATGAATTATCGAAATCTATTTCATTTAAAGAATATTCTAAAAACTAAAAAGCCAGTTGAAGTATTGTTCAACTGGCTCAATCTAGGGTACTATTTCAAAAATATCAATTTCTCCAAATGTTCTTCCCAAATATCAATGGTTTGAACTACGTAATAAAATGCTTCTCCCTTACCGCCTATTGTTATAAAATCATGTGAATCTGGCATATATTCTGCAATATCTTTAACTTAGCTTGCAACGGTCTTAATATAGTTCCTAATCATAAAATGATCTCAAAAAAAAAGCTCAATTCTAGGAACTGAGCTTTTCAATGCTATCGATATTTTTAGACTTTGCTAAATTTCTTTTACCAATCCTTTAAACAACTCTATCATATTGGGCTCTGCTTGAGCAGCTGCGGCAAGGATATCTGCGATGTTTACTTTTTCAAGATGATCGGGATCACATTCGTCTGTGAGAACAGAAACGGCACAGCATTGCATTCCTGCATGCACTGCTACGGTGGCTTCTGGGGCAGTACTCATTCCCACGGCATCTGCTCCTATTCTGTGTAGAAAACGATACTCTGCACGGGTTTCCAATTGTGGCCCTGCTACAGCCACATAAACACCTTCATGAAGTTGAATTCCCTTTTCTTGGGCTATTCTTTTCATTTTTTTATTGAGTTCCAAAGTATAAGGCTCTGCCATATCTGGAAATCTAGGTCCGAGTTCATCGTGATTTTTTCCTATTAACGGGCTTCCGCCTTGAAGGTTAATATGATCATCCAAAAGCATGATTTCTGCCTTCTTAAAATCGGTATTTAAGGCTCCAGCTGCATTAGAAAGCAATAAGGTATTTACTCCCAATGATTTCATCACTCGTACTGGATAAGTAATTTCTTGAAAAGAATATCCTTCATATAAATGGAAACGCCCTTGCATTACCATCACTTTTTTCCCTTCTAATGTTCCATAAACAAGGTTTCCACTATGACTCTCCACTGTAGAAAGTGGAAAATGTGGAATTTTTTCATAAGGGATTGTTTTTTCTATTTGGATATGGTCGATCAATTTCCCGAGCCCTGTTCCAAGGATAATTCCTATTTCAGGTGCCGAAATTTCTTGTGAGAGTAGAAACTTTTTGGTTTCTTCCAACTGTTTTATTAACATCTGTGATTATGTTTAAAAATTCTGGATACTGTTTTAAGTCTTCAAAGGTATCAATATCGTTTAAGGTGGAAAGTAAACCGTAAGAAATCTTTTTATGTGCTAATTCCTTCCTAGTTTGATCTAACAAGCTGGGCGTACTCCAAGCTTTATTTTCAAACGGATATTTGTACATATTTTTCATTCCAATCAAATAATATCCTCCATCTTCTGCAGGACCAAATACCAGTTCTTTTTGTTCTAAAACTTGAAAGGCTTCCTGAATAAAATCTGATGAAATACTGGGAAGATCAGAACCAATTAATACAATTTTTTCATACCCATTTTGAAAGGCTTCTTGAAAAGCTTTTTGCATTCGTGCTCCTAAATCATCTCCAACTTGTACAAATTTCTGAGACAAATCCCAATTTTCATCCGCTATTTTTTCTGAAAAATGCACTTGTGAATCGATCAATAAATTTTCTACAACAGTTTGTGTTTTTTCTAGTAAAGCTTTATAAACTTTCAAGGCATTCTCGTCTCCAATTGTTTTGGCTAACCGAGTTTTCACCTTTCCTTTAGAGAGGTTTTTCACAAATACTATGATGAGATTTTTAGTCATAAATTTTAATTCCTTTCAATAGCCATTTACTCCATTCCTTGGAATACGTATGTACTTCTTCTGTGGTTTTGTTTTGTAGGTTCAAGATACGATTTTCTTGATTCTTCCATTCTACAATTCCTCCATATAGATTATAGACAAAACGATAACCTTCTTTTTTGAGTTTTTCTCCTATTTTTTCGCTTCGGTAACCCACTGTACAATACACCAAAACGGGTTTAAAAGTATTGGGGTTTTTCTTCTTGAAATCTGCAATATCAAAACGATCATAATCTACAAATTGAGCATTTGCTAGATGGCTTGTGAGATATTCTTTCTCTTGACGGGTATCTAATATGATAAAATCTTTCAGGTTTTTATTTGCCAATGTCTGGGGCATTATGGTGTCCACAGAAAAACTCAACAAGTTATCTATTGTTGCACAAAACTCTTTGCTTTGACCAAAGCTGAGATTTACAGAAAAAAATCCTAAAAAAATAAGTAGAAAAAACTGTTTCATCTATTTGTTTAGTTGCCAATTATACTCCATAAACTTTGTCTGGGCATTTGTGTTCACGGCAGTACGAGAATATTTATTAATATATTCAATAAGGCTCGTTTTTTTCTCAAAATCTACACGGTACCATTCAAAAATCTTCGACAGTTTTACTTCATTCTTAGAGATCATATTTCTAGATGAGTCATTAATAAACTGACGCATCAATTGATCTAACTCTCTGTCCATATTGGCGGCTGTAAAGGCTTTATTATGCAATTTCGGACATGATTTTGCCGCACAATTTACCCCTACATGAATTCTAGGATCAAAATATTTTACTCTGAGTACTTTATTTTCTAGTTCATCCAAAGTATAGGTTTTATTTCCTATTTTGGCAATCCGAATCGCCCAAGCATTTTTACCCCCTTCTTTGATGTTCATAATGCTTTTTGTTGGGTAATTTTTTAGAATCAATTTGATGGTATAAGCATTGTAGGCATTCATTAGTGTTGCCATTTTTTTCTTCTTATTCCATCCATCCATATTAAGGTTTGATAAGTAATCTAGATACTTATCAAGCTTTGCTTCATTTTTTTGAAGTCCTGCATAATCTACTTTTCCCTGAGAACTAACATGTTTATTCAATAATTCATTAAAAATACTTGTTTGACTCATTCCAAGTTGAGACACAAGTAGCAAAAGGGCTAATACTAATTTTTTCATTTTCTTGTTGTTTAAAACTATCGTTTAGTCCTTTCAAAATACAATGCCTTACATTCTTTTTAAAAAATGACATAAAACCATTTGATAAATATCACTTTGTTTTTACTAATCTATCATAAAGAATTACCGAGCCTGCGTTTGCAACATTTAATGAACGATCTAAAACTGATGGGATTTTGATGAGCTCATGACATTCTTGGGCAATATATTTGGGCAAACCTGTATCCTCAGCTCCCAGAAGGTAAATGGCACGTTTTGGATGTTCAAAATCCTGTAACCAATGAGCATTGTCTGCCATTTCTACTCCGATAAGCTGGCATTGGTAAGGTAAATGTTTTTTGAGATCATGAATATCTTCAAAATGAAAAAGAGGTATTTTAGTCCAAGATTTCGTAGTGTCGGAGCTTTGCTTTTTATACCTTTTTTTTATTGTAAAGATAAAGCTTGCTCCCATTAAATAAGCTGTTCTCCAAAGAGAGCCAATATTATACTCGTTCTTTGGTGTCACAATTCCGATTCCGAAATAGCCATTCTCTCCAAAAGCTTGGGTACGCTCTTCTTTTTTACTCATGATGGTATTTTGAAAGTGTAGGAAGAACATTTTCATAGAAAAAATGCACTGTTTCCTCAGGATTGCCTTTAAACTGACCTCCAGCGGCACTTTTATGTCCGCCTCCCTCAAAATATTCACTCATTATTTCGTTTACATTCCAGTTTCCTACTGCTCTAAAAGAGAGTTTTGTCATTTCTCCTTGTTGGATAAAAAATCCTGCAACCTCCACTCCTTCTAGAGAAAGAAGCATATTTACAAATCCTTCAGTATCCGATTTTTCACAAGAAAACTCATTTAATTCTTCTTGAGTAATTGTCAGAATTCCCAATGACTCTTTTTCCAATATTTCCATTTTTTGATGGATACAATATCCCATCAACTTCATTCTTTCAATCTTGTTTTGATCAAATATTTCCCGATGAATACGTTCATGATCAAAGCCTCTGTCAATAAATTTTTGTGCTATTTCATGAGTTCTTCCATCTACAGAACTAAATCTAAAAGAACCTGTATCTGTCAGAATCCCTGTATAAATGGAAGTCATAATCTCTTGATCATAGATCAATGTTTCATCAATAGTTGCCATAAAATCAAAAACCAACTGGCAAGTTGAAGAAATTTCGGGTTTGGAAATTATTTCATTGCAAAAATCCGCAGGATAAAGATGATGGTCTATCATCACTTTATATGCTTTACTTTCTACCAAAGCCTTTTCTAGAGTTCCTACTCTAGCTGGAGTATTAAAATCTAAACAAAAAATAAGATCAGCTTCTGCAAGGAGTTTTTTAGCTTGCTCAGGATGATTATCATGATTAATAATCTTATCAGTTTTTGGCATAAATTGCAAATATGGTGGTGCTGGATTAGGCAAAACGACCTGTGCATTCTTTCCCATTTTGTTTAAAAAAGAGGCTAGTGCAACCGTGCTTCCTACAGCATCTCCATCGGGTCCTTTATGAGCAATACAAACAATATTTTCTACTTGATCTAATGATATTTTTAGCATAAGCTTATTTGGCAAATTTTAAGTGTTTTTCTATTTCTTCTTTGAGGTATTTGGCAGTTAGCGTGTCTTTTTCCATCAATTCATAAGGGTCTCCTTCTGCCATGATTTCTCCTCCTCTATCTCCTCCTTCTGGTCCTAAATCAATAATATGATCAGCATTTTTAATCACGTCCATATTATGCTCTATCACCACTACGGTATTTCCTTTGTCCACAATAGCATTAAGAACTTCCATTAAAACATGAACATCTTGAAAATGGAGTCCTGTTGTAGGTTCATCAAGAATAAAGAGTGTTTTACCTGTATCTCTTTTACTCAGTTCTGATGCCAGTTTCACCCTCTGTGCTTCCCCTCCAGAAAGCGTTGTGGAAGATTGTCCTAGATGGATATAACCTAGCCCCACATCAACTAAGGTTTTTAAATGACGGTAGATAGAAGGAATTTGATCGAAAAATTGAGCAGCTTCTTTGATACTCATTTCCAAAATATCGTTGATGTTTTTTCCTTTGTATCGAATCTCTAACGTTTCTTTATTAAAGCGTTTTCCTCTACAGGTTTCACAAGGAACATATACATCTGGTAAAAAATTCATTTCGATGAGTTTTTGCCCACCTCCTTGGCATTCTTCACAGCGTCCTCCTTTTACATTAAAAGAAAAACGTCCTATTTTATAACCTCTAATTTTTGCCTCAGGAACCTCTGCAAATAATTTTCTTATGGGTGTCCAAACTCCTGTATAAGTTGCAGGATTTGATCTTGGCGAACGCCCAATAGGTGCTTGATCTATATCCACTATTTTATCGATGTTTTCTATCCCTTTTATTTCTTTGTAAGGCATCGGTTTTTTAACCGCTCGATAAAAATGATGATTTAGAATAGGATATAAGGTTTCATTGATTAAGGTAGATTTTCCAGAGCCTGAAACTCCAGTAACTGCCACTAATTTTCCTAGTGGTAATTTGAGATGCACATCTTGGAGGTTATTCCCTGTAGCTCCTATCAGTTCTATGATTTCTCCATTTCCTTCTCTTTTTTGAGAAAGTGGTGTGTATTTTTCAAAATTGAGATACGCTCCCGTACTTGGGGAATCTCTCATGATGTCTTCTAGCTTTCCTTGAGCGATGATAGATCCTCCATTTTTACCTGCCCCAGGTCCTAAATCTAGGATATAATCAGCCTCTTCCATGATTTCTCTATCGTGCTCTACGACCATCACAGAATTCCCTATATCTCTTAGTGATTTCAAAGAGTTTATCAATCGTGTATTATCTCTTTGGTGAAGTCCAATACTTGGTTCATCCAAAATATAGAGTACGCCTTCTAACTGCGATCCTATTTGTGTAGCTAATCTTATTCTTTGAGATTCTCCACCTGATAATGTTTTTACTTGGCGACCCAAAGACAAATAACCCAGCCCTACATCAAGTAAAAAGTCTATTCTTTTATTGATTTCTAAAAGGATTTGCTCGGCAATTTTTTGTTTTTTTGAAGAAAAATTTCCTTCTGTTTCTTTTATAAAGTTTTTTAAAGTCAAAATATCTAAGGAAGATACTTCGGCAATATTTTTTTCGTTTATCTTAAAATGTAATGATTCTATTTTCAGTTTTTGACCTCCACAGTCTGGACAAGCTATTTTGGAAATATATTCCGATGCTTCTCTTTTAATTTTTTGAGAATCCTCTTGCTCAAATTGCTCTTGAATATAATTTACAAAACCACCAAAATCAATTTTCACTTCTTGGCGAACACCCACGGCTTCATTTATAGACTTTACAGAACCTTTGAAACCATAAAGTAACGCATTTTTCCCCTCTTCGGGAATCTCCTTCCAAGGGGTAGTATCTTTGAATGCAAAACGTTTACAAATAGCCTCTATTTGTTGTTTTACCCAAAGACTTTTCTTGTTTTTAAGTGGCTGAATTACTCCTTGCTTAATACTCAATTCTTCGTCGGGAACTATTTTAGAAATATCCGATACATGTTTTTCCCCAATTCCTCTACACGCAGGACAAGCCCCTTTAGGAGAATTGAAAGAAAAACTATTGGGTTCTGGACTTGGATACGCCAATCCTGTTGAAGAACACATCAGTTCTCTACTAAAATAGGTTAGTTCTTGGCTGTCATAATTATAAATCCTTAAAACATTATTCCCATTTTTGAGAGCCAATTCCACTGAGCTTTTCAAGCGTTCCTCATTTCCTGCTTTTATACTCAAACGATCTATCACAATATCAATATCGTGATTTTTATATCGATCGAGCTTCATTCCAAGTTCCAGTTCTCGCATTTCTCCATCGATCCATGCGAAAATGAATCCTTTTTTACGAATACTTTCTAAGAGCTCTCTATAATGTCCTTTTCTGTTTTTGACTACTGGTGCAAGAATCGCTACTTTTTGACCTTGAAAACGATCATTGATTCTCTTTAAAATTTCTTCATCAGAAAATTGCACCATCTTTTCTCCTGTGTTATAGGAATAAGCGTCGGAAAGACGGGCATACATTAAACGAAGAAAATCATAGATTTCCGTAATGGTTCCCACAGTAGATCTAGGATTTTTATTCGTAGATTTTTGCTCTATAGAAATCACAGGACTCAAACCATTGATTTTATCTACTTTGGGTCTTTCCATATTTCCCAAAAAATTCTTGAGATAGGAAGAAAATGTTTCGATATATCGCCTTTGCCCTTCTGCATAAATCGTATCAAAAGCAAGAGAAGATTTTCCACTTCCACTAAGCCCAGTAATTACTACCAGTTTATCCATAGGAATGGATACATCTATATTTTTGAGGTTGTGCTCTTGAGCACCAAAGACTTCGAGGTATTGTTCTTTATTATCCAATGTCATCTTCTATTGAAAGGTTCTGTTTTTGAAGTGAATGATCCTTTGAAGATCTTTAAATTCACCAAACCACAAAGATAGTTATGCCAATTGAGATGTGAACAACTGTTCGTAATTTTATTTAATAAAGTTCTGAAAATTAAAACGAATTTTAGCTAATCTAAAATCAAATCCATAATTAAAGCATAGCGAACAAGTTCTCTACTGTTGTGAATTCCCAACTTTCTATAGACATTTTTTTTGTGTGTTCTTAGCGTACTTTCTGTTACACACATAGCATCAGAAATATCATAGAGTTTTTTTCCTGTTGCTAATTCTTGAATGATATCTTTTTCTCTTTTTGTAAGAGATTGAAGAAGCATCCATCTTTCTCTATCTTTATAAAGATTAGGCACCAATTCTTTTATAATTTCTCCGATTACACCAAGTTCCGACATAAAATTCAAAAAACTAATATTTTTTTCGGAGTCCAAAATAAGCTTATTGGTGAGAATTACCTCGGGCTCTCTATCTAAAGCCATTAATTGTGGGTAACTACAAATAGACAAGAAGTCTTCTGATCTATTTAACTGTTCCGTTTTTATTAAGGTCCATTCTAAGCTTTTTTGGTCTGATATTTCTTTGAGGTACGAAAATCCTTTTTCAAACAATTTTTCTACATTGTGTCCTTTGGTGTACAAGTGTTTTGAAAAGTCATAATATTCTTTAACATTTCTTCCATTTACATAATAGGACAAGGAGAAATAATCGGCTAAATCTTTAAATTTATCGATATCTTCCTTATACAAATTTCGCATTTTCATGGCGAGCATTTGATTTCCTATATGTTGATTTTTAATTACTTCGCTCATTTACCAGATATTACTCACTTAGGAATGAATTCAATTTATTTATAAAGTCCAATGGTGCATCTATACTAGGATAATGACCACATTTTTCTAAAATTGATAAGCGGCTTTTTTCTCCTGCAATTTCATCCACTTCCTTAAGGTATTCTATAGACAGTGTAGGATCCATTGCTCCATGAATAATCATTTTTTTGATGGGCAATGTGGTATAGATTTCAAATTGATTTTTCATCTGCCCTTGCGTTAATTCAATTCCCATAGATGTTCTTACTCTTGGGTCTGTTTGAAAATAAGACTCAGTATGAAACGGAATTGTTTTTTTGTCATAAACAGCAGATTCTATCGCTTGTCCTACTTCGTCTTCGGTAGATTCTGGCTTTAAAAAAATAGCTAAAGACTCTGAGGGCAAAAATGCCTTTTCCATATCCTGTGGGCCCGTAATAGGAGCAGTTCCCATAATCACTAAGCCTTTTAAATTCTTTATTCTTTCTGCAACTTCAAGAGCAACATAACCACCCATTGAATTCCCCACTAAAACGACATCATTTAAAATATTATCGGTCACATCTAGTACTTCTTGGCAATATTGTTCCAATAAACCATGAGGTCTTTTTTCGATAAAATCTATTTGATCATGTCCAGAAAAGCTCATAGCAATTTTCTCCATTTTCAAAACAGGACTCTTAACTACATCTTCGAAAATTTTTGCCGAAGATGAGTTCCCATGTAGAAAAATGACTGTTAATCTGTCTTTTACTTTCATAATTCTTGGTATAAATAAATTTAAAAGATGCGCGATGAAATACAAAAACCTATATATCAATATTTTAACTAAATGATACAAGGATGCTAAACAAAAATACCCCAAAAAGGGTATTCCTCTAATGTTTTTCTCCTAATATATTTGCACTGTAATATTTAGGATTTTGAATTCACTAAAACAACGTGATCAAGTAGGGATTAACTTTGAGAATTGAATTTTGCAATTTTTTATTAGATGAATTACGAGTATAATTAGATATTACGTTTAAATAAAATATTCAAATTAAAAATGTAATTTGGTTTTAAAAGGATGTTTGGTGCGAGACATCCTTTTTTTATGCAAAAAAAACTCAACATTTTCTTGTTGAGTTTTTGTATTTTTTTTCTAGTTCTATTACAACTGAATTTCAAAAGAAAGGAACTTTTAAATCAATTTAAGCCAAAAACCATTTCGTTTTCAGATTCGAAAAATAAAAGTGAGGTATTCTCAGGTGTAATTTGCACATAAGAGCAGTAATTAATCCACTCGCCTAGATTTATGTATTTACTTTGGTTCTCAAGATCTATATTTATCGGTAAATGTCTGTGTCCGAAAATATAAAAATCATGAAAATCTTTATGGTTTTTTTCTATGCAATACTGATACAACCATTCCTCTTCTTTATGAAAAATTTTATCTTTTTCCACATTTGCTACTCTACTTCTCTTGGAGAAATAAGAAGCAATCCACAGAACAAAGTTAGGATGAAGCCTTGCCAAACACCACTGCAGAAACTTATTTGCAAACAGTTTTTTAAGCATTTTGTAAGACCGATCACCAGGACCTAATCCATCACCATGACCGATGAGGTATTTTTTGCCAAAATAGGTGAATTCTTGAGGTTTTTTATAGACTTTCATTCCAATCTCTTTTTCGAGATAACCAAAAGTCCACATATCATGATTACCTGTATAGAAATGAATTTCTATTCCTTGATCAATCAGTCTTGACAATGTACCCAAAAGTCTTACATTCCCTTTAGGTACAGTGTATTTATATTCGAACCAAAAATCCCAAATATCTCCTACAAGATGAATCTCTTTGGCTTTATCTTCAATAAATTCTAACCAACGAATGACCTTTTTCTCTCTTGTAAGACTTTCTTGATAATTGGGAACCCCAAAATGAAAATCGGAAGCGAGATAAATATTTTGCTTGCTATTTGCCAAAAAGAATGCTTATTTATTAAAAGCCTCGTTTAGCTTACTACGAAATGTCTCTAAAGATCCGTTTCTTAGAACGATTTTCCCTTGAGGATTTATCAGTACTTTCATAGGAATACTTTGGAATTCATAAAGTCTTACTACTTCTGTATTTCCTCCTTTTAGATCCGAAAGATTTACCCAAGAAAGTTTATCTTTTTTAATCGCCTTAAGCCATTCTTTTTTAGGATCTTTTTGATTTGGCAAACCATCTAATGATACCGAAACCATTTTAAGATCCGGGAATTCCTTATGGATTTTTACCAATTCAGGATTTTGAGCTCTACATGGCTTACACCAAGATGCCCAAAAATCTACAAAGATCCAATTTCCTTCATACTCTTTTAAAGAAACTTGTTTCCCTTTTGTATCAGGCAAGGTGAAATTTGGAGCAATCGTTTTGTCTATATTTTTCTTTAAAAAATCTAAATGACTTTTTAAGGCTGGTTTTGCCTCAGAAATATTTTTATGCACAGATTCAAACAATTCAACATCTTGAAATAAATCAAAAACTAATCCTTCACGATTTCCTTGGTAAATAGCCAAAAGAGCTGCAGGAGAATTTGGTTTTTCCTCAATAAAAGAACGCAATTGCTTTTTAAAACCTCTATCCACACTTCCAACAGCCAGCATAAATGAATCTCTATTTAGATTCATCATATCTGCTTGACTCGCTTCGGTCATTTCTTTAAGCTTCTTTTGATATTCTTCTTGGTAGTAGAATAATTGTTCTATTCTTTGAGAGGTTTCTGAACCTTTGATTACAAAATTTTCCTTTTCGTTTTCCGAAGATTTTATTGAAATATCATCTCCCTTCTCCAAGAAAAGCGTTGTGGCTTTTTTATTATTAAAAATCAAAGAGTAAAACCCTGGAGTATCAATATCAAATCCATAATTTGCTCGGTTATCCGTAAAATAGAGGGTATCTATTGGCATCGCTGATTTTGGATTTATTTGAATCAAGATTGCCGTATCTGCCTCTGCGTATTCCACCGCAATATTTGTATTGAATTTTGACTCTGTTTTTCCTCCTCCACAAGAAGCTATAATGGATAAAAGAATGAGTGAAAATATGATGCTAACTTTTTTCATTTTCTAGTTTAATAATTGGTTTAATAATTTACTTGTTAATCTTGGATCTGCTTTTCCTTTGGATGCTTTCATTATTTGCCCCATGAAGAGTCCTTGAAGTTTTTTCTCGCCATTTTTAAATCTTTCGACTTCATTTGGCATATTTTCTATTACACCTTCAATGATCTTTTTAAGCGAATCTTCATCACTATCTTGGATAATATTAAGTTCTTCTGCAAGTTCTTGTACTCCTTTTAGGGGAGCGTTTACCATGGCTGGAAAAAGCTTTTGTTGAACGGCTGTATGAGAAACTTTCCCTTCATCAATCAACTTGATGAGCTCAGCAATTTTAGAAGCTTCGAGTGGAAACTCTAAAATATCTATAGCTTTTTCATTCAAATAGGACTTTACAGATCCCATCAAATAATTACATGCTGATTTATAATTCTCTGTATAACTAATGATTTTTTCAAAATACAAAGCCATATCTCTTTCCTCCGTAAGAAGATTTGCATCATAATCAGACAGTTGATATTCTGTAGTGTATTTTTCAAAAAGAACTTTTGGAAGTGTTGGCATTGATTTCTTTACTTCATCAATACGTTCTTCAGTTACAATAATTGGCAAGATATCTGGCTCTGGAAAATAGCGATAATCGTGAGCATCTTCTTTACTTCTCATTACAGACGTGGTTCCACTATTGGTATCAAAATTTCTTGTTTCTTGATCCACTTCTTGCCCGTTTTCGTAACAATCTATCTGTCTATTTGCCTCGTGAAGAATGGCTTTTTGCACATTTCTAAAAGAGTTCATGTTTTTTACCTCAACACGATTCCGAAGTGTGTCTTCACCTTTTTTTCTTACAGAAATATTTGCATCACAACGCATACTACCTTCTTCCATATTACCATCGCAAACATCTAGATATTTTACAATTTTTCTAATTTCTGAAAGGTAATTATATGCTTCTTCTACAGAACGTATATCAGGCTCCGATACTACTTCTAATAAAGGAACTCCTGCACGGTTCAAATCTATTAAAGAATCAAATGGATCTATGTCGTGAATAGATTTTCCAGAATCTTCTTCCATGTGAATTCTGGTAATCCCGATTTTTATTTCTTTTCCTTCTGCATCATTAACCATCAGGTGTCCATCTATGCAGATGGGTGTTTTGTCTTGGGTAATTTGGTATCCTTTAGGTAAATCGGCATAGAAATAGTTTTTTCTGGCGTATTCATTTACCTTTCGGATCTGGGAATTTGTAGCAATTCCCAATCGGATTGCATGATGAATTACTTCAATATTGGGAACAGGCAAAGTCCCTGGATGCCCCAAACTTATTGGTGAAACTTGAGTATTAGGGTCTCCTCCATATTCATAACCATCACTACAATAGGCTTTAGATTTTGTCTTTAATTGTAAGTGTATTTCAAGACCTACAATAAGTTCGTAATCAGAATTTTTTAGTTTTTCCAAAGCGTCTTTTTATATTTATCTCGTCTGTGTTTTTACACAGATTTTTGATTCTACTTTTTAGCAAACTACAAATTTAATAAATAAACGGCTTAGGGTGCTCAATTTGTTTTTAGCTTTTTGTTAAAACCTTTTTTATCTTAAAAAAACTTTTTAAGGTTTGTATTCAGGGTTTGTAATAAATTTTTCATCAGTAAGCGTGTGCAAAAAGGCAATTAATTGTTTTTTCTTTTCTGCAGTTAACTGCAATCCATTTTCTTGGTGCTCCATCAACACACTTGTGGTAGAAGAACCATGTCCTCCTGAGTTATAATGTTCAATAACCTCTTCCAAGGTTTGAAACCTACCATCGTGCATATAGGGTGCCGTTAAGGCTATATTTCTGAGCGTGGGTGTTCTAAAAACTGCTTTATCATCTGGATCCTTAGATACTTTATATTTCCCTAGATCTGTCCATTGACTTTCTGGATCCAATCCATTATTTCTAAAAACATAGTCAGTAAAAAGTGGTTCTACATGACAGTGAAAGCAATCTCCTCCGCCAGGCAAACCATTTTCTGGTCCTTCTATTCTAAACAAATTTAAACCGGCTATTTCATCATCGGTAAAATCAACTTCTCCCCGTATAAACTTATCGTATTTACTATCTCCTGAAATAAGAGTGAAAAGAAACTGAGATAAGGCTTTTGCGGCATATTTTTTACTTATTTCTGATTGTTCGATATTAAATGCTTTTTTAAAAAGAATCGGGTATTCTGCATCTGCCTTGAGTTCTGTAATAGCGTTTTCCCATGTTTCGTGCATCTCGATTGGATCTTCCACGGGCATGGTTACTTGTGTTTCAAGATTTTTTGCTCTTCCGTCCCAAAAGAGATCTTTATTATTCCATACAAAATTGAATAAAGGCATGGAATTTCTTTTCCCAGCAATTCCATCAATACCTTTTTCTACCTTGAGGTTTGTTCCAAAGGCAAATTCTTGTTTATGACAATCATTACATGACATAGTATTGTCTCCACTGAGCTTTTTATCATAAAACAACTTCTTTCCTAGGGTAACCGTTTCTCTATTGAGGGAAAGTAGGTTTTTATTATATTTTGGCAAGCTACTAGAAATATCTAATGCATAAGGCGTTGTCTTAAATTCATCGGCTTTCGGATCTTCTTCACAGTTGCAGGCAATGAGCAATGGAAAAATGAGTAAAATAAATCTATACTTTTTCATAAAGTTCTTTTTTTCAGATAAAAAATGGGCAAAATGATAATTGTCATTGTTTGATCAGTTTGAAACGTTGATATTTGGAAAGTATTAGTTTTAAAACTGATATTCATTTTCTTATGGTTGTTGTCCTTTTGGTTGGGGACATTGTCTTTTAGGCTCAAGATTACTTGAGCCTTTTTTATTACTCAATTTCAAAAATCCGATTTCTTCAAAGAAGGAAATATGACCTTCATTTCGTACCCAACGATACGATTCTTATTGAGAACCCTATTTTGTGTATCATAATAACCAAAAAGCATAGGCTTTTTATATACCTTTGCCTTCAGATTCAAAGATACGAAAATGTCTAGAGCAACCGAAGAACAACAAGCACAGAAAGATAACCTAATGAAGCGTAAGCCAAAATGGTTAAGAGTAAAACTCCCTACTGGGAAGAGCTATAAAAATGTGCGAGGGCTAGTAAGCAAGCATAATCTACATACCATTTGCGAAAGCGGAAACTGCCCCAATATGGGAGAATGCTGGGGAGCAGGAACTGCTACTTTTATGATTTTGGGAAATATTTGCACACGCTCTTGTGGGTTTTGTGCCGTAGCTACAGGAAGACCGAAACCTGTGGAGTGGAAAGAACCCGAAAAAGTAGCAAGGTCTGTAAAGCTCATGAAAGTAAAGCATGCCGTTATTACTTCTGTAGATAGAGATGACCTCAAAGATGGTGGATCTATTATCTGGGCAGAAACCGTAAAAGCCATTAGAAGAGTAAGTCCGCAAACTACTATGGAGACTTTAATCCCAGATTTCCAAGGTAAAAAAGAGCAAATACAAAGAATTATAGATGCAAATCCTGAAGTAGTTTCCCATAATATGGAAACGGTGGAAAGACTCACAAGAGAAGTAAGGATTCAAGCACGTTATCAACGATCTCTTGAAGTTCTTCGTAACCTGAAAGACGGAGGTATTAAGAGAACAAAATCGGGAATTATGCTTGGCCTTGGAGAAACCGAAGAGGAAGTTATTCAATCCTTAGAAGATCTCAAAAATGCAAAAGTAGATATTATCACCCTTGGACAATATCTTCAACCGACACCAAAACACTTAGCTGTTGAGAACTTTGTCACACCAGAACAGTTTGCAAAATATAAAGAAATAGGTGATAAAATGGGATTCCGACATTTTGAAAGTTCTCCACTCGTTCGCTCATCTTATCATGCAGAAAAACACATTTTGTAGTTTATGAGAATAGCAATTAATGGTTTTGGTAGAATCGGAAGAGTCCTTTTTCGAGTGTTAGTGAATCATCCAAAAATTGAAATAATTGCCATAAATGACCTTGGAGACCCCAAAGTTTTGACGCATTTATTGAAATATGATTCTGTTCATAGAGGTTTTCCTACAGAGGTTTCTATTGAAGACGATTACCTTGTAGCAGGAAAACAAAAATCTCTTTTTATTCAAGAAAGAAACCCTGAAAAACTCCCTTGGAAAGAACTCAATATTGATCTCGTAGTGGAATCAACTGGTCAGTTTCTGACTCAAGAATTGGCAAATAAACACCTTGAAGCTGGAGCGAAAAAAGTAATTCTTTCTGCACCTCCAAAGGATAATCGTATTCCTATGATTGTCATGGGACTGAATGAAGATGGCATTCAACCATCTGATAAAATTATTTCTAATGCCAGCTGTACTACAAACAGTGCTGCCCCACTGATAGAAATTGTGAATGAAATTGCAGAAATAGAATCAGCCTATATCACTACCGTTCATTCCTATACAGGAGATCAAGCACTGCATGACAGACCTCACAAAGACTTTAGAAGAGCTAGAGCTGGTGCCGTTTCTATCGTACCCACAACCACTGGTGCGGCTAAGGCTTTAAGTCATCTTTTTCCGCATTTACAATTAGGAGGATGCGGTATTCGTGTTCCTGTTCCCGATGGTTCGCTTACAGATATTAGTTTTGTTGTAAAAAACGATATTTCTATTGATGAAATCAATCAGGCTTTCCAAAAAGCTTCAGAAGGAAAATGGAAAGGAATACTGAGCTATATCGATGATCCCGTGGTTTCCAATGATATCATTGGGAATTCCTACTCTTGTGTTTTTGATAGTTTATTGACTTCCGTGATAGGTCGAATGATAAAAGTAGTAGGATGGTATGACAACGAAATGGGATATTCTCATAGATTAAAAGATTTGATAGAGTATTTGGATCAAGAAAAATTATAGGAATCTATTTCTTATAACAATAAAAGCCAACCCAATATACAAAGCCAAACTGAGAATAAAAGCAAATTTTGTCTTTTTTGAATCATATTCAAAACTTATTTTACCTATAAAACTACTAGGAACATCTACCCTTATTGTCAAATCTTGATGAACTAAAGGCTGGAGCTTTACTTCTTTTGCCCTAACTTCCCAAAGATGATGGTAATTTTGATTAAGAATCAATACTTGAGACTTTTCTGAAGGGTTTTTAACAAAAATTTCAAATTTATTGTAGCCGATTTTAGGATGATTGAGAACCAATTCTTTATTTGGAGAATAAAAAAGAGGGTGTTCTAAATGAGACTGTAAGCTGAAATCACTATTTGTGGCTTTATCATAACGAGAGAATGCTGTTGGATTATGACCTTGATAAGATAATGTTTTATGAAAGGTGGACACATTTCTCCAAATTCCACAACAATGTTTTAGACCACTTTTCCCGTCCAATTTTTTAAAATTTTCATGAGCTACACTTTGATTCATTTCATTAGGTAATTCATTGAAAAAATTTTGTGATTCTCCATAGGAAACACCAGAATATACCATAGTAGTTTTAGATGTCATTCGAGCATGAATACCCAGATCTAAAAGAGTGATGACAACTAATACGGTAAATACGGTTATTCGTTTTGAGCTCATTAAAACAAAACCAATACAAATTACCATAAAGGAAAAAACACCATTCACAATTAAAAGACTTGCTAATGTTTGCTTCGGTCTTTCTTTTGAAGAAAATAAATCTCCAAATGCTTCTATTAGATTACTCCCATTTGTAGTCTGCCAAGAAAAAATCACAATCCCTAGAATCAGCAGTCCTATACCAATTAAGACATTCCTTACTTGATAATTTTGCTCCTTTTTTAAAACTTCTTGATACCCAAAACCCGCTAACAAAAGTAATAAGAGAATAATATACGTTCTGTACATGGATGGGTGCTTAAATCTACCAAAACCAGGAAGGTGAAGTATCCAATCATAAAATAGCGTTTCTTTCCCTGCGGCCAAAACCATGCTTAAAACCAAAAGAGAGATGAGTATCCAATGTTTTTTTTGGAATTTCATCTTCAATAGAAAGAATATAGCAACTCCGATACTTAACAATCCCAAATAGCTATTTCTACAAGATAAATCTGTGATAGAAAAAAGCGAGGAATCTGCTAAAACTCCATAAGGAAGAATAAATGAAATATAGGAGGGTAAAGTCCAAGGATTGAGTCCTAACAACCTATCACTCTGTAAAGGAGATAAACGATTGAAGTAGGGTGCGAAATCTAAAAAAGAAGTAATATAAGGTAAAATCAATCCCGCAACCAATAACAATAACCAAGTACTCCGTAGAACAAATATCTTTCTTTGAGACTGTTTCAAAAATTGATATATAAAAATCCCTAAAAGAATATAAATCAACACAATCGTGTAAGCAGGACTGGAACCCGTAATATGCATGGAAATACTTAATGCAGATAATATGAGGTATTTATTTTTAAAATTCTTAAACCAAGAAAACAAAAAATATAAAATCCAAGGTAACCAAGCTGTAGGGATTAAAAAGATCATCAGCTGTGTTGAACCAACCATAAAACCTGACAATCCATAGGATAAACCAAGTAAAAGTCCAATTCTTGAATCATTAAAAAACAGTCTTGACAAATAGAACATTCCCCAACCAGCTAAAAGGAAATGAAAAACCAATTCTATCATCAAGCTTGTTATCGTGTATTTTCCTAACAGTAATGAGATCCACACAATAGGATACCATGCACCAGATTGTAAATCGGAATATCCTGGGTAGCCCAAATTTTGAAAGGGATTCCACCATGGCCAATGCCCATTCCATGCATAATCACTAATAAAGTATCGATAAGGCAAAAAACAATCTATATTATCCCATTTGGGCACATTGAGAAAAAAACTTAAGGGAAAAATAATCAACAAAATCCCCAAAGTCAAGATTAAAAAATGTTTTCTTTTTGCTAAGAACCTTGACATCTAATTTCTTTTTATTGATTAATAAACTCAATAGTTTTTCTACAAATAATCTCCAAATCTGAAGGTAAACTAGATTGCTCCCAAGGATGTTTAGATCCAAAAACATGGTCTGATCCTGAAAGAATAAATTTCTCCACTAATATTGAATTATTCACAAAACGCTCAATTTTATATGCAGATTGAACAGAAACAGCAGGATCTAATTCAGCATGACATATTAACAAAGGACATTGTAACAGAGATAAATTATTGTGCAAAGAGAATCTTTTTAAATTCCTTTGATAATCTTCAAAAAATTGAAAATTATGAGGCATTTCTTGCTTCGTTCTACCATTAAGAACAGTGAATACACCATTTTTCTTCCATTTTTCAAACTTTTCACCTTTAGGAAATCTATCAAAACTATGAACGGCATTCCATGTGGTAACCGACTGGATTTTCTGTTCCAAAGCCGCTTGAAGAACGATCGCTCCTCCTCTACTATGCCCAATCAAATGAATATTTTGATATCCATTTTCATTTGAATACTCTATCACTCTGCTCAAATCCTCCATTTCAATAGAATAATTATTCTCGGCAAAAGCGTCTAAATCTGGAAAATCTATTGGCTGATTGACAGTTCCTCCATTGTGAGAGAAATTGAATTTCAAGAAACTTATTCCATGCTCATAAAAATAATCGGCGACCAAGTGCCAAGCTCCCCAGTCTTTATACCCCTTATAGCCATGGCAAAAAATTACCAAATTCTGAGAATTGCCATGGTACAAATCAAATAAAATTGGTTTTTGCCCCTGAAAAGTAGCTGGAAGAATTTGACTCTTGAGTTTCATTGATACATTTTTCTCAAAAATAAGAATTTGAAGCTTTTAAAGAATACTCTTCTCTCTTAAAATTCAAAACTCAAACATATTTAGGCTCTTTCATCAGAAACAAAAGAGCCTAAATGGTTACTCAAAACTAAATATCACATTAATTCTAAATTAGTATTTATCCTTGAAAACGTTCAAAAAAATAATGAACCAACTTCCTCTCTTAAAAAGGATCTGAGAATTTTTTATCTTTCAGAAACTGTGTATCAGTCAATGTATTAAGAAATGCAATTAAATCCTTTTTCTGTTGAACACTAAGCTTTAAACCTCCACTATTTTGAACAAACAACAAACCTAAATCTAAACTTGGAGATTTTTGGACTCCATGATCATAGTGATCAATTACTTCTTCCAAAGTTTGAAAACGGCCGTCGTGCATATAAGGTTCTGTAACGGCAATATTCCTTAAAGTTGGAACTCTAAAACTCCCAAAATCAAACTGATTATCCGTTACTTTAAACCGTCCAACATCGGTCATTTGACTTATATCATCCAGTCCATTATTCATATATTGGTTGTTGGTAAAGTTTGGACCTCCATGACACTTTACACAAAAAGCTCCAGACTCATTGGGTTTATCATGATCTATTGGATTAAAGAACAACTTCCTACCTCTTTCTTCAGATGGGGTAAATTGAGCTTGTTTGTTTTGTACTTGATCATATTTACTTTGGTAAGAAACCAATGTAAACATAAACTGCTCAAGTGCTAATGAAATCTTTTCCTCTGTGATATCTTCTGAATCGAATGCTTTCTTAAAATCCTTTAAATACTCTGGTTTGTCTTTTAATTTTTGAATAACCCTTTCTAATGTTTCTTGCATCTCAAGCGGATCTTCTATAGGCATTAATGCTTGATCTCTTAGTAAATGAGCTCTTCCGTCCCAAAAAAAATCATTGTCATTCCAAGCCAAATTAACAATCGCCATTGCTTGTCTTTTTCCTTTTAATCCTCCAACTCCAATAGAAAATTTATTGGTATCGCTAAATGCAAATGCCTGCGTATGACAAGAAGCACAAGAAATAGAATTATCTAAACTCAGTGCTTTTTCATAAAACAGTTTTCTCCCCAGTGCAACACCTTCCTTTGTTAGAGGATTGTCCTCTGGAAGCTTCGGCGCTGGTATGTGCCCTAGTTGAAGAATATAAGAAGTTTTATCATTTGAATTCTTAATGGGCTCTGAATCTTTTTCACAAGATATTAAGAGGAAAGATATAGAGAATAACAGTGAAAATATTGTTTTTTGCATCACGAAATTTTTATCAAATATAAAAAAACACCTCTCGAACAAATTTGACCTAAATCAAAAACGAAAATTGAGACAAATGATCAAAGAAAAAATACGATCACAAGAACATCAAAATGATATTCTTCATGACTTTTTAATCAAATCCATGGCACAATATATGCAGTCGAAAACCCTCGAAAACAGTAAAAATTTGCTACTTTTGACTCTTATTAAGAATTTAAATTGATAAAATGAACGAAAAGCCAACTATTGCCATCATAGGATTGGGTTATGTAGGGTTACCACTTGCTGTAGAATTTGCAAAATTGTACCAAGTAGTAGGGTTTGATATTAACCAAGAACGCGTCTCTGAACTCAATACAGGAGTAGATTCAACATTGGAAGTTGATTCGAAAAACTTACAGTCTGTATTAACAAAAGATAAAAGTAACTCAAATGGATTATATTTATCTCATCAGGTTGAAGATATTTCTCACTGCAATTACTATATCGTAACAGTACCTACTCCCGTTGACAAAAATAATCGTCCTATTCTTACTCCTTTAATAAAGGCTTCGGAAATGATAGGAAAAGTACTTTCCAAAGGAGATATTGTGATCTATGAATCTACGGTTTACCCAGGAGTAACAGAAGATGAATGCGTGCCTATTTTGGAAAAACATAGTGGTATGGTGTTCAATCAAGATTTTTTTGCGGGATACTCACCCGAGAGAATAAATCCTGGAGACAAAGAACACACAGTTACAAAAATATTAAAAGTAACATCGGGCTCAACCCCAGAAATAGGTCAAAAAGTTGATCAACTTTATCGTTCAGTAATTACCGCAGGAACACATTTAGCCCCTACCATTAAAGTAGCCGAGGCAGCAAAAGTTATTGAAAACTCTCAAAGAGATATCAATATTGCCTTTGTTAATGAATTGGCTAAAATTTTTAATAAATTAGACATTGACACGCATGATGTTTTAGAGGCTGCTGGAACCAAATGGAATTTCCTAAAATTCAAACCCGGTCTTGTTGGTGGACATTGTATTGGTGTTGATCCATTCTACTTAGCTCAAAAAGCTCAAGAAGTGGGATATCATCCTGAAATTATTCTTGCAGGAAGAAGGTTGAATGATAGTATGGGCGCTTATGTTTCTTCAGAAATTGTAAAACTCATGCTTGAAAAAGACCTTAAAGTAAAAGGCTCTAAAGCCTTACTTCTAGGAATCACCTTCAAAGAAAACTGTCCAGACATTAGAAACACTCGTGTGATTGATGTTTATCAAGAACTAAGAGACTACCAAATAAATGTAGACGTTTATGACCCTTGGGCAAACAACGAAGAAGTAAAACACGAATACGGAATTGACTTAACTGAAAAACCAAACACTAATGATTATGATGTAGTCATTCATGCCGTTTCTCACCAAGAATTCCAAGAAATTGATTTACACAAATTCCTTAAATCAGATTCAGGAGTACTGTATGATGTAAAAGGAGTTCTAGATAAAAAAATGATTGACAAACGATTGTAATAAAGCATGAGAGTAGTAGTTGTAGGTTCAGGGTATGTAGGTTTAGTTTCAGGAACATGTTTTGCCGAAATGGGAAACACAGTTACCTGCATGGATATATCCGAAGATAAAATTAATGGCTTAAAAAATGGAATTATTCCCATTTATGAACCAGGGCTAAAGTCCTTAGTTCTTAAAAATTTTGAAAACCAAAATCTTCACTTCACAACGAAGCTTTCTGAAGCTCTTAACGACGCAGAAATCGTTTTTATTGCAGTGGGAACCCCTACTGGAGAAGATGGTTCGGCTGATTTACAATACGTTTTGAGTGTTGCCGAATCTATCGGAAAAACCATGAATCGTGATTTAATCATTGTAGATAAATCCACCGTTCCTGTAGGAACAGCAGACTTGGTGAAAAACACCATTCAAAAAGAATTAACTGCTCGAAATGCCCATCACCAGTTTTGGATGGTATCCAATCCTGAATTTCTAAAAGAAGGAGATGCCATAAACGACTTTATGAAACCTGACAGAGTGGTGATAGGTGCCGACTCAGATTTTGCTTTTGGAAAAATGAAAGAACTGTACAGTCCTTTCTTTAGAACCCATGATCGTTTTATCGAAATGGATATACGATCTGCTGAAATGACAAAATATGCTGCAAATGCGATGTTAGCAACAAAAATTTCGTTTATGAATGAGATTGCCAATATCTGCGAGCGTGTTGGAGCAGACGTAAATCAGGTAAGGATAGGGATAGGCTCGGATAGTAGAATTGGATATAGTTTTATATATCCTGGGTGTGGATATGGAGGATCTTGTTTTCCAAAAGATGTAAAAGCATTAATCAGGATTGCAGATCAACACCACTATTCACCAGAGCTTATTTCATCTGTTGAAGCTGTAAACAACCGTCAAAAAATGGTTATCGCTCAAAAAATCATTGAAAAGTTTGGAGATGATTTAAGTGGTAAAACTTTTGGATTATGGGGGCTGGCATTTAAACCTGGAACGGATGATATGAGAGAAGCTCCAGCTATATATACCGTAAAAGAACTGGTAAGCAGAGGTGCGAAAATTCGAGCTTATGACCCAAAAGCGATGGAAGAAGCTCAAAATCACTATTTAAAAGGCATTCAAAACATCAGCTATTGTCAAGACAAATACGATGCATTGGAAAAATGTGATGCAATGATCTTACTTACCGAGTGGAAAGAATTCCGTTCACCCGATTTCGATCGAATCAAGAAATGTTTAAATCATGCCATTATTTTTGACGGAAGAAATCAATACCTTGCACAAAGACTTCATGAAAAAGAGATTGAATATATCAGAATTGGAAAATAGATTTTTTTTGTTTTTCAATTCTCATTACTTTCTTTTTTCACTTAACAAAAAATATCTTTTAAAAAGATATTTGTTAAACTAATTTTGTTACTATATGAAAAACTATTTTGCTCACGAAACAGCCGTAATAGACGAAGGCTGTACGATAGGGAAAGATACCAAAATATGGCATTTTTCTCATATAATGCCCAATTGTGATATTGGTGAAAAATGTAATATCGGGCAAAATGTTGTCGTTTCGCCAGACGTAAAGCTTGGACGAAATGTTAAAATTCAAAACAATGTTTCGGTATATTCTGGAGTTATCTGTGAAGACGATGTTTTTTTAGGTCCTTCAATGGTTTTTACCAATATCATAAACCCAAGAAGTGCTGTAAACAGAAGAGGTAATTATGCAACTACTCTTGTAGAAAAAGGAGCTTCAATTGGGGCAAATGCAACTATTATCTGCGGAAACACTATTGGGAGATTTGCATTAATAGGTGCAGGAGCAGTGGTTACCAAAAATATTCCACCCTATGCCCTAGTGGTTGGAAACCCTGCAAAACACATAGGATGGGTAAGCGAATACGGACATCGCTTAGAATTTGATGACAACCAGCAGGCAATTTGCCCAGAAAGCGGTCAACAATACCAACTGAAGGATCAAACTGTAACAAGAATAAAATAAAACGATGAAAATAGACTTTGCAAACCTAAATATTGCTTATCAAGAACACAAAGAAGAATTTGATACAGCCATTCAAAATGTAGTTTCCAACTCCCAATTTATCATGGGAAAGGAGGTAACCATTCTAGAAGAAAAACTTGCAAAATTTACAGGAAGTAAACACGCAATTAGTTGCTCTTCTGGTACTGATGCTCTATTGCTAGCGATGATGGCAGCAGGGATAAAACCTGGAGATGAAATAATCACCACTCCATTCACTTTTATTGCCACTGCAGAAACTATTGCTTTTTTAGGTGCGATACCTGTCTTTGTTGATATTGATGAAAAAACTTATAATATCAACCCAGAACTTATAGAAGAGAAAATCACGAACAAAACCAAAGCAATCATGCCCGTTTCTCTATACGGACAAATGGCTGATATGGATGTGATCAATAAGATTGCGGTAGATCATAATCTCATCGTTATTGAAGACGCAGCACAAAGTTTTGGAGCAACCTATAAAGGAAAGAAAAGCTGTAATGCCTCTACCATCGGCTGTACTTCTTTTTTCCCAGCAAAACCTCTTGGTTGTTTTGGAGATGGAGGAGCATTATTCACCAATGATGATGAATTAGCCGAGAAGATCATCAGCATGAGAATCCATGGACAAACAACACGCTACTACCACAAATATATCGGAATGGGAGGTCGCTTGGATAATTTGCAAGCAGCAGTTCTCAATGTGAAAATGAAGTATTATGATAGCGATATTGCAAACCGTCAAAGAGTTGCAAAAGCTTATACTGAACTTTTAAAAAGCCACGTACCTACTCCATTCGTTGAAGAACACAATAGCAGTGTTTGGGCTCAATATTCAATAAGAGTCAAAAACAGAGAGGAATTTCAAGCAGCAATGAAAGAAGCTGGGATTCCAACAGCCGTTCATTATCCTCGACCACTTCATCAGCAAGAGTGCTTTCAGTACCTAAATTATCAAACTGGTGATTTCCCAATCTCAGAAAAAATTTCACAAGAAATTGTGAGTCTTCCCATGAACCCATATCTAACACAAGCAGAAATAGAATATATTACTTCTACTGTTTTAAAACTTGCTAAATAAATATGAAAAACTTCGCCTTAATTGGAGCTGCAGGATATATTGCTCCAAGACACATGAGAGCTATTAAAGACACAGGAAACAATCTCTTGGCTGCTTATGATAAAAACGATAGCGTAGGAATTATTGATTCTCATTTCCCTAAAGCTGATTTTTTTGTAGAATTCGAGCGTTTTGATAGACATATTGAAAAACTGAAATACGAAAAAAGTCAATTCTTAGACTATGTAAGCATCTGTTCTCCTAATTACTTACACGATGCACACATTCGTTTTGCTCTTCGTAGCGGAGCTGATGCAATCTGTGAGAAACCACTAGTGCTCAACCCTTGGAATATCGATAAGTTACAAAAAGTAGAAGAAAATACAGGAAAAAAAGTCTATAATATTCTTCAACTTAGAGTACACCCTTCTATTATCGCTTTAAAAGAAAAGGTAAGAAACACCAAAAAAGATAGCAAATTTGAAGTTGACTTAACTTACTTAACTTCAAGAGGAAACTGGTATTTTACTTCTTGGAAAGGTGACCATAGTAAATCTGGAGGAATTGCGACCAATATTGGAGTACATTTTTATGATATGCTTTCATGGATTTTTGGAGATATCCAAGAAAACATTGTTCATATTCACGAAGAAGATCGAGCGGCTGGATATTTAGAATTTGCCAACGCACGTGTTCGTTGGTTTCTTTCTGTAAACGCAGATTATCTCCCCAATGAGGTAAAAGCAAAGAATCAAACCACTTTCAGATCCATCACTATAGATGGAGAAGAACTCGAATTTAGTGGGGGGTTTACAGATCTTCACACAATGGTTTATAAAGATATTCTTGATGGAAAAGGCTATGGTCTTGACGCAGCCAGAACTGCCATTCAAATTGTTCATGATATTCGAAACACAACACCAATTGGACTTAAAGGTGAATATCACGAATTATTGAAATAAGAACCAACAGATTCATAGTATTCAATACTGAATAAAAAATATCAGTTAAACTCATTGAGAAATGATACAAAAAATAAAAGAAACAATACAAAATTCTAGTTATATTAGGAATGCATTAACGCTTTCCATAGGAACCGTAATTTCTCAACTAGTTTTACTGATATTTTCTCCAATTTTGCTCAGAGTCTTTTCTCCTGAGCAATTTGGGTTTTATAATTCGTTTTTAGGAATTGCTAATATTTTAGGAGTAATCTACTCCTTCAAGTATGAATATGCCTTTTTTGTAGAGAAAGAAGAAGAAAAAAGACAAGACATTTTTAAATTGTCTTTTATTTTGTCAGCCTTTTCTTTCCTAATAACCTTTATTTTGATAATCGTTTTTGGTGATTGGTTTGCCGAATCCTACGGCTATTCAAAAGGAATTCTATTCTTGGTACCATTTGGAGGGATTATCTTAGCTTATGAAAGCATATTTAGATTATATTTAAATTACTACCAACACTACAAGGCAATTTCTATGGCTCGTTTCTTTCGAGCAATTTCTTTTGTGCTTTTTTCATTTATAATTGGTTATTTAACCGACTGGCTTTTTGGATTAGCTCTTGCTGAAATCATTGGATTCTCTGCATTAATTATTTGGGCATCAAAGTATGTTAAATTATCTAACTTTAAAGTAAACCCTTATTCCCTAAAGGCTGTTGCTTCAAGATATATTGATTTCCCAAAATTTCAGGCATTTGCTGGAGTAGTCGAAAAACTCTCTGTTTTTGCTCCCGTTTTTTTCTTAACAGCCTATTATTCTTTGGATATTTCAGGTCAATTTTCTGCGGCTTTCAAAATTATTGCCGCTCCCATTGGTGTAATTACAGTAGCCTTTGGAGATGTTTATAGAGAAAAAGCATCTAAAATGTTGTTAGAAACTGGTAGCTGTAGAGATCTTTTGGTTCAAACCTCTAAAAAACTTTTATTGTTCAGTATTATACCTATCTTGATACTATTCTTTTTTTCGCCATTTATTTTTAGTTTCTTCTTTGGTAAAGAATGGGTGATTGCAGGAGAAATGGTTCAATTACTTTCTTTGATGTTTATTTTTCAAATTGCAACATCCCCTATCAGTTCCACCATTATTTTTGCCGAAAAACAGAAATATGATCTTATCATACAAATCGTACTTTGTATTTCACTATACACTGTTTTCTATTTTATTCATCAAAATAATCTATCCTATACACATATTGTCGTTGGCTATATTTCTGTCTATATTATCAAATATATCTTCGAATTTTCTCTTGCTTATAAATTTTCTAAGGCATGATGTTTAAGATAAAAATTTTCCTAGCACTCATAATCATACTTCTAATTAGTGATTATTATATTGCAGATACACTTATAGAACTAAATGCCAACGAGGGTTATGATGAAATGAACGTCACTATAATGTATCGAATCATAAACCTGTTGCTTATTGTATTTTTGGTTCCGCAAAAAATGAAATATCCCTCAGATATCTTTATAACACTTTATCTATTCATCGTCTTTTTATCTCATACGATTTTTAATTCGATGTTTGACACACTACTTTTTAATTCAATAGAATCTCTTCAGCTTTCATTTATCTTAATATTGCCAATTCTATCTATTAAATCTATTAAACATTTTCCTTTACGTATTTTCAATAAAACTTACTTCAAGCTAAGTCAAACATACAAATATTTAATTCTGTTTTCTTTATTTACTTTGACTATTGGCACACTTTTATCTGCATCATTCGGTAGCTTTTCATTTACAGACATCTATGCAAGACGTCTTGAAGCCAGAAGTGTTTTCACAGCAGGTTCGTTAGTTAGTTATTTCACGAATATTATGATTAACGGAATAATGCCTCTACTGATTTTTGTTGGTTACGTTCGAAAGCAAAAGTATTTATTATTATTAGGTTTCATTATTGTTGTTTTTTCCTACTGGGTATTTGGGTATAAACACACTTTTTTTCAAATGATTTTCTTTTATCTCCTTGCCTTTTGGGTTGTAAATAAAAAGATTATAAAAATGCCGTTTTATTTTAGTATCCTTATTCTTGGAATATTTGTGTTCAGCTTTTTAGAATATTTAATTTTTGACAATCATTTTATCAATCAGCTAATTATTCGCAGACTTTTTGCTGGAGGAAGTCAATTACAAATGTTTTATTATGATACATTTACTTCTAGTGACTACTTAGAATTACTTTTTGGTGTAGATATTAAAGATTCAAGAGATATTGCATTTTATATAGGTGAAAAGTACTTTCCAGATTCTAAAATGAATGCTAACTCAAATACATTTATTTATGCACTTCTCAAAAACGGAATTGTTGGATATATTATATCTATATTTTTAATCAGTCTATATTTCTTCTATATAGATAAACTTTATATTCGTTTTAAAACACCTGAACTAATATTCTTATCAACCATATTTGGTGTTCTTTTATTAGAACAATTTTACACTACAGTATTGTTAAGTTCGGGCATTGGATTTATATTTGCCCTTACAATATTTACCAACTTCAAAAAGGCTAAACCCATTTAAATATGTCTCAAACTTGTAAAAAATGCCTAATGGATACCACAGACCCCGCTATTTCTTTTAATAGTGAAGGAATTTGTAGCCATTGTCAATTATTTGAAAATGTACAAAAAAAAGATTGGTATCCTAATAAAGAAGGAGAACAGAAACTGGAAAAGCAGTTTAACGAAATCAAAGCACTTAAAGCTTCCAAAAGCTATGACTGTATTCTTGGTCTTAGTGGAGGAATTGATAGCTCCTATTTGGCATTAAAAATAAAAGAATATGGACTACGTCCATTAGTAGTACATGTTGATGGAGGCTGGAACAGTGAGCTAGCTGTTCAAAACATTGAGCGAATTGTAGATTATTGTGGCTGGGATTTACACACTATCGTGATAGATTGGGAAGAAATGAAAGATCTCCAACTTGCCTATTTAAAATCAGGAATAGCGAATCAAGATGTCCCACAAGATCATGCTTTTTTTGCCTCGCTTTATCACTTTGCCATAAAACACAATGTGCAATACATTATGAGTGGTGGAAATTTAGCCACAGAATGCGTATTCCCAAGTGCTTGGCATTGGTCTGCAATGGATGCTATTAATCTAAAAGATATTCATAAAAGATTTGGAACATTAAAACTTAAAAAGTACAAAACAATAAGTTTCTTTAAACTTTATTTCTACTACCCTTTTATCAAAAAGATGAAAGTTTTAAGGCCGCTAAACTTTATGCCTTATGATAAAGAAGAAGCACTTAAAGAACTGGAAGAAAAAATTGGATATAAAAAATATGCACGTAAACATGGTGAATCTATTTTTACGAAATTTTTCCAAAATCATTGGTTAGTGGAGTACTATGGATACGATAAACGAAAACCTCATCTTTCAAGTTTAATTCTCTCTGGTCAATTGACGAGAGAAGATGCTCTAAAAGAAATGAACAATGAGTTATACAACCCAAAAGAGCTTGAAGAAGACAAAGAATACATTGCGAAAAAATTAGGTGTTTCCAAGGCTGAATTTGAAGAAATCATGAATATGCCTAAACATAATTATTCAGATTTTAAGAATTTTCAAAGTAGATACCAACGTTTAAAAAAGTTGCAAAATTTTATTTCCAAAACATTCAAATTAAATCTTTCGAAATACTAAATTCATGGAGTCCAACAAAATAGTCATTCTAGATATTGGAATAGGAAATATGAATTCTATTCGGAATATGATAAAAAAAATTGGTTATCAAGCCATAATATCAAAAGAAATAGAAGATATCAAAACAGCCACTAGGTTTATTCTTGCTGGTGTAGGTGCTTTTGATAAAGGGATTAGCAATCTCAAAAATCAAGATTTTTTTAAAGAATTGGAATACCAAGTTTTAGAAAATAAAAAACCGATCTTAGGAATTTGTCTTGGAATGCAAATGCTTACCAATAGAAGTGACGAAGGCTCTTTACCCGGCTTGGGCTGGATTGATGCAGAGGTGCTAAAATTCCCAAGTAAAGAAATGCAAGACAAAAACCTAAGAATTCCTCACATGGGGTGGAATACTTTTGGAGAAGTGGAAGGTAGTAATCCACTTTTTAAAGATATTCAAACTGATTTCAGATACTATTATGTTCACTCCTTTTATGTACATGTAAAAAATAGACAAAACTCTTTGGCAAAAACAAAATATGGAATCACTTTTGATTCGTCAATTCACAAAGAAAATGTATTTGGTGTTCAATTTCATCCTGAAAAGAGTCATAAATACGGGTTTCAATTATTAAAAAATTACTGCGAACTATAGACCATGGTTGAAATTAGATTAATTCCCACTTTGTTAGTACACAAGGGCGGACTTTATAAAACCAAAAAATTCAAAAAGCCCAATTATATTGGTGACCCAATAAATGCCATTAAAATCTTTAATGAAAAAGAAGTTGATGAGCTTATTTTGGTAGATATTGATGCCTCTCGAGATAATCGTCCACCAAATTTCGATTTGATTGAGGATGTTGCCAGTGAATGCTTTATGCCGCTTTGTTATGCTGGCGGTGTCAGCTCTGTAGACCAAATGAAACGAATCTTTTATTCTGGTGTAGAAAAAATATCATTGAGTACAAATTTTTTCAACAACAAACAACTTATAACCGATGCTGCTGATACTTTTGGGTCACAAAGTGTTTTGGTTACCATTGATTATAAAAAAGACTTGCTTGGGAGAAGAAAAGTCTATATCAAGAACGGGAAAGAAAAAATAAACATGAGCCCAGAAGAAGCGCTCAAAATGGCCGAAGACCATGGTGCTGGAGAAATTGTTATTCAATCCATAGATCATGAAGGTATGATGAATAGTATGGATATCGATTTTTTAAATAAAATGGCATCATCTACAAATTTACCTCTTATAGCATCCGGAGGAGTTGGAAAGATCGAGCATATCGAAGAACTTTTTCGCCAAACTACTATAAAAGCCGTTTCCTGTGGGAGTCTTTTTGTTTATAAAGGACAACTCAATGGGGTTTTAATCAATTATCCATCACGAATGGAAATTAACAAACTAAACAAAATTGCTCATTCACATGGATAAGAAGACAAAAGTATGCCATTTGACCTCCGTACACCCAAGATATGACACAAGAATTTTCATCAAAGAATGTCAATCACTAGCAAAAAATGGATTTGATGTGAGCTTAATAGTCGCTGATGGTCTAGGTGATGAAGTAAAAGAAGGAGTTTCTTTTGTGGATGTAGGAAAACTAGAAGGAAGAGTAAATAGAATTTTTAAAACAACAAAAGCAGTTTACAAAAAAGCACTTGAGCTCGATTGTGAAATTTATCATATTCATGATCCAGAGCTACTTCCGTATGCCCTTAAACTAAAAAAGAAAGGGAAAAAGGTAATATTTGACTCTCATGAAGATGTTCCTAAACAGTTTTTATACAAACCTTACCTCAACAAACCAGTAAGAACCCTTATAGCGAAGAGCTTATCGCTCTACGAAAATCGTGTTTGTTCTAAGTTAGATTTTGTGATTACTGCCACACCCTATATTAAAAATAAATTTCAAAAAATAAACACAAACAGCCTAGATATCAACAACTTTCCCATTATTAAAGAACTAACCAACTCTACACCATGGGAACACAAAAAAAATGAAGTTTGTTATGTAGGTGCCATTGAGGTTATTCGTGGAATTAGAGAAATCGTTAAAGCGATGGAATACACACCAAATACAAAATTAAACCTCGGTGGTAAGTTCATTGCTGATCAAAAAGATGTTCATCTTGAAGTAAAAGGTTATAAAGGCTGGCAAAATGTGAATGAGTTAGGCTTTTTGAATAGAGAACAAATAAATGTCGTTTTTAAAAATTCAAAAGCTGGCCTAGTAACTCTACACCCTATCATTAACTATTTAGATGCTTTACCGGTTAAAATGTTTGAATATATGGCTAGTGGAATACCTGTTATTACTTCAGATATTCCACTTTGGAAGCAAATTGTTGTTGAAGAAAACAACTGTGGGTTAGCTGTTGATCCTTACAATTCAAATGCCATTGCCGAAGCAATAAACTACTTAATTGAAAATGATGAAATTGCTCGAGAAATGGGTAAAAGAGGGCAACAAGCTGTAAAAAACAAATATAACTGGACTCAAGAAGAGAAAAAACTAGTAAATATTTACCAAACCTTACAATCTAAATAGTCATAACATGAATATCTGGTTAATCATGTCTGGAGAGCCCTTAGAACAATTTGGAGAAAGACCTCACAGAATTGGTATTCTCTCAAAAATGTTGGTACAAGCTAATCATCAAGTTACTTGGTGGACTACAGCTTATGATCATCAGCACAAAAAGTATTTATTTAATCAAGATACTGAAATACAGAATGAATGGGGAGTAAATATGATATTCCTACATCCCAAAACTGGGTACAACAAGAATATTTCTGTCAAAAGGATTATTAATCATGTTCAGGTAGGAGGAAAATTTACCAAAATTTCTCAAAATAAAGAAAAACCTGATGTCATTCTCTGTGCGTATCCAACTTTAGACCTTGCTCATCAAGCAGTAAAATATGGACAAAACAACCAAGTTCCCGTTGTTATAGATGTTCGTGATATGTGGCCCGATATTTTTGAGGAAGTTCTCCCAAATGCACTTACAAAAATTTCCAAACTTGCCTTTTATCCACTTCAACAAAAAGCAAAAAAAATATTTAAAAACACTTTTGCCATATCAGGTGTCACGGATGAATTTGTGAAATTTGGAGTTAAAAAATCGGGGAGGAAACAAAAAGAATTTGATCAAGCATTTGCTTTTGGATACCCTCAAAAAAACATTGGAAACGAAAAGAAAATCCAAATAAAGGATGCACTTAAAAAAAGAGGAATCCATTTTAATCAGTTCATTGTTTGTTTTTTCGGAACTATTGGTGCACAATTTGATTTTGAACCTGTTATCGAAGCTGCTAAAAAGTTAACAGCTTTGGACCTACAATTTGTTCTTTGCGGAAAAGGAGACAACTTAGAAAATCTTGAGGAAAGAACTAAAAACATCGATAATATTATTTTCCCTGGTTGGTTAACAGAGGAAGAAATTATTCTACTCATGGAAAATGCTAAAATTGGACTTTCTTGCTACGTTGAAAAAAATAATTTCCTGCATAATTTAACCAATAAAAACATTGAGTATTTAGCAGGAAAGCTACCTATTCTGACAAGTATAGGCGGAGTTTCAGGCTCTTTATTTAATCAAAATAACTGTGGATTCGTTTACGACAATTCTAGTGAAAAGCTCACTGAATACGTCTCTAGATTGTACAACAATTTTGATTTACAACAAGAAATGTCTAAAAATGCTTATTCCCTTTTTAAAAAGCAGTTTTCCGCAGAAAAAGTCTATGGAGAAATGATTCAATACCTAGAAAAAATTGCAAAAAACTATAAAGGCTAAATATGAAAAAATTATATGACTTTTCCAAAAGGGTTTTTGATATCATCTGTTCCATTTTTGGTATCATTGTTTTCCTACCAGTACTTATTTTGGTAGCCATTGCCGTAAAGGTTGATTCCAAAGGTCCTATTATCTTTAAACAACTCAGAATAGGGAGAAACGGAAAAGAATACTATATCTATAAATTTCGCTCTATGGTAGTGGGAGCTGAAAAAAAAGGTACAGGGCTTTTTAACTTTGAAAATGACCCAAGGGTAACAAAAGTGGGGAATTTTATCAGAAATACCAGTTTAGATGAAATTCCTCAACTATTCAATATTCTAAAAGGCGATATGTCATTTGTAGGACCTAGACCACCTGTCAATTATGAACTTGGAGATTATAAGGATTTTACAGGAGACTTAAAAGCTCGATTTCGTGTAAAACCAGGTGTTACAGGATATGCCCAAGTTAATGGTAGAAATGAGATTTCTTGGGATGAAAAGATTATCTTTGATAATGAATATATAGAAGACTTCTACAAGTGGGGAGTTCTTTTAGATATCAAAATTATTTTAATTACCATTATTAAAGTAATTAAAAACGACGGCGGATACGAAACCGCTGAAAATGCTGAAAAAGACAGAAAAAGATTAAAAAATGACCAATAATTTCGATTTTCAACTTGCCAAGGAATTAGAACAAAAATTTGGGGATTCCTTCTATTTGTTCCATTCCGATGTTTTTAAAAAAAATTATGATGATTTCTTAGGAGCATTCAGGAAATATTATCCAAATACCCATATTGGTTACTCCTATAAAACGAATTATACCCCCAAAATTTGCAAAATTGTAGATCAAAGAGGCGGATATGCTGAAGTTGTCTCTGAAATGGAATACGATTTAGCCCTCAAGGTAGGCGTACAAAAAAATCGTATTATCGTAAATGGACCTTATAAAAATAAAGAAGCCTTAGAAAAATTCCTTCTTTCTGGAAGTTTAGTAAATATTGATTCCTATAAAGAGCTTGAAAACCTCTTTATGATTGCTCAAGAACAACCTAAAAGCACTCTCAATATAGGTCTTCGTTGTAATTTTGAAATTAATAGTGATCTAATTTCTCGTTTTGGTTTTGATATTACTCAAGCTAAATTTTTTCAAATATTTGAAGAATTAAAAAATCATCAAAACATTAAACTTAAAGGTTTACACTGTCATTTCCCAAACAGAGATTTAGCCTCCTATATCCCAAGAGTTGAAAGTATGTTAGACCTAGTTCAAAAGGTGTTCCCAACAAATCCTCCAGAGTTTATCGATATAGGTGGTGGGTATTTTGGAAAAATGCATGAAGATCTTAAAAAACAATTCAATGCTAATGTACCAAGCTATCAAGAATATGCTAAGGAAATTGCCACAAGAATTGGCGAACACTTTACTCATATTGAAGACGATAAAAAACCCAAACTGTTTTTAGAGCCAGGAAGTGCTTTAGTTGCTAATACCATGCAATTTGTTGCAAAGGTTATTGATATCAAACAAGTGAGAGGACAGGATATTGCCATGACTTCTGGAAGTAGATTTAATATTGGAGTTATTAGCTCAACCGTTAATATGCCAATGAAAGTTTTATCTGATGATTCTGATACTCCATCATTTGAAAACCTAAATATTTCTGGATACACCTGTATAGAATCTGATTACCTTTTTAGAGGATATAGCGGACCAATGACCATTGGAGATTATTTGGCTTTCTCAAATGTAGGCTCTTACTCAGTAGTTTTCAAGCCTCCGTTTATCCTTCCTAATGTTTCAATTATAGACATAAATGAACATGGTTACTCAGAAATCAAAAGGAAGGAGACTATGGAAGATATTTTTACGACATTCAATTTTTAAATACATGAAAGAAGAAAGAAAAATATGGTTTAAAAACCAAATTGTACCACTAAGTCAAGCTACGATTAATGTACTTGCACCTACCAGTCAATTTGGAGCAAATGTATTTGAAGGTCATAGAGCTTACTGGAATGAAGAGCAAGAACAACTTTATATATTCAGGTTAGATGAACATATAAAAAGACTCAAAGAGTCTATCAAGCTTATAAAATTTGAAGATAAATACTCAACCGAATTCTTAAAACAAAGTTGTAAGGACATTATTATCGCAAATGATTATCAAGAAGATATAGCAATTAGACAGACTGTTTTTCTAGACGGTTTTGGAAGTTGGTTTAGTACAGATCCTGTTGAAATGTTTATTGCACCTATTCCAAAAGGCCGATTACTCAATCAAAATAAAACAGGTGTTCATTGTTGTGTTTCCTCTTGGGAGAGAATTAATGATAATTCCGTTTCGCCAAGAATAAAAGTTGGAGCAAATTATATCAATAGCCGTGCAGGACAACTAGAAGCTAAAAGAAATAATTACGATTTTGCTATTTTTCTCAATAATCAAGGTTTTGTATCAGAAGGTCCAGGTTCTTGCCTCTTTATGGTAAAAGACGATGTACTTATCACTCCTTCTACCACCTCCTCTATACTTGATAGTATTACTCGTAAAACAATATTACAGATTGCGAAAGAGGACCTTAATCTACATGTAGAAGAACGAGAAGTAAATAGAACAGAATTATACACTGCCGACGAGCTGTTCTTATGTGGAACTGCTGTTGAAATTGTCCCTATTCTTTCTATTGATCGTTATGAAATAAACCAACAGCTCGAAGGGAAATTAACCGAAAAAATCAAAAATCATTATTTTGATATTGCTCGTGGAAAAATCTTAGATAGAATTGATTGGTTAACCCCTGTTTACTAGAATTATGAAAACAATTTTCATTACTAATTGCCCAAAAACGGCACAATTAGCAGAAAAATCTCAAATAGATAGGATCATGGTAGATCTTGAAATTTTGGGAAAAAATGAACGTCAAGGTCATCTTAATACTGTAATATCCAAACACAGCTTAGAAGATGTAAAAGTTATTAGGCAGACGATATCTACCTCAGAATTACTTGTAAGAATCAATCCGATACACGAGGACAGTGAAAAAGAAATCGACCAAGTAATTCAAGCAGGAGCAGATATTATTATGTTACCCATGTTTAAGACACCCCATGAGGTAGCTACTTTCCTTAAAATTGTAAACAAAAGAGTAAAAACAATTCTCTTACTAGAAACAACACAGGCTCTTGCCCGCATAGATGATATTCTAAAAATTGAAGGCATTGACGAAATACATATTGGACTAAATGACTTGCATTTGGCCATGGAACTTGACTTTATGTTTGAACTCCTCAGTGGTGGTATCGTAGAATATCTTAGTCAGAAAATTCATCAAGCTCAAATACCTTTCGGTTTTGGAGGAATCGCACGGCTGGGCAAAGGAATGCTTCCCTCAGAACTTATCCTCTCAGAACATATAAGGCTACATTCTTCTGCTGTTATTCTTTCACGAGATTTTCATGGATACTCCAGCTCTTATGAAGAATTGTTAGACAATGTGAATTTGCCTGAGGAAGTAGAGAAAATACATCTTTTCTGGCAAGATTTAAAAAACCACAATCTTGAAAAATTAATAGAAAGAAAACAAAAACTTAAAGAAAATGTCCTCAAAATTATTAAGACAAAACATGAGTTATAAATAAAAAGAACATTATTAAATCGAATAAAAAAATTGAATACCCAAGGTTTACCAGAAACGATTAATCGTTAATTTTTGCCTAACTTTGCTTTGGTTAAATAGAATTTTACAAGATTTTACCTTAAAATTCTATCACTTTTAAATAAATAAAGCTTAACATTTACTTCATGTATAGTTACCAAAAGTTGAAATCTTTTGTTCTTAGAAACACGAATAGTTATATCTCTCATTGGATAATACTATTGGTGGATTTGTTTATTGTATTTCAATCTTTTGTTTTCGCTTATTTCCTAAGATTCAACTTCTCATTAGAAATTAATTACTTAGAGCTTCTACAAGGGATTCCAGTCGCGATATTAGCAAGTGCTTTAAGTATTATTTTAGCAGGAGCTCACAGAGGAGTTATTCGCCACACAAGTGAGCGGGATTTACTCAGAATTGTACAAGCTCAATTGCTTACCGCAATCATCCTTTTCGCTTTTGTTTTTTTCAAAAGAAGAACAGAATTTTGGACAGGATTAATAATCCCAACCTCAGTAGTTTCCATCCATATCATATTAAATATCATCCTTCTTTCTGCTTTTAGATTCCTCTATAAGGTCATCTATTATCGAGTAAAAAAGGGAGATATTACAGCAAAAAATGTTTTGATTTTTGGTGCGGGTTATACAGGTTGTTTAACACATCAAGTATTAACAAATGATACTGCTCAACAAGTAAAAATTGTAGCATTTGTGGATGATGATCCTAAAATCGCAGGAAAAGTATTACATGGAATCAAAGTCTTACATTCACCAACTATTGACAAACAATACATTATAGATCATGATATTGATGAAATAGTTATTGCAATTTCTAATCTTCCGGCTCCCAGAATGAGAGAAATTGTTGATGAAGTGGTAGAATTTGGAATCAAAATCACCAAGGTGCCTTCTGTAAGTACATGGACAAACAATCAATTTGAGTCAAAACAGATTCAAAAACTAAAAATTGAAGATTTACTCAATAGACCACCGATACAAATTGACAATCCAAAAGTTCAAAAAGAGTATCAAGATAAAGTAATTATCGTCTCTGGTGGTGCTGGATCAATTGGAAGTGAAATAGCAAGACAATTATTACTTTATAAGCCCAAAAAAGTCATTCTTCTAGACATCGGAGAATCTCCTTTATATGAAATTCAACAAGATCTTGTTCAAGGAGGATTTGAGGCTTTTGAAACTTTAGTTGCCGATATCCGTGATAAACTAAGAATTCAAAATATATTCTCCAGATACAAACCAGACATTGTGTTTCATGCAGCCGCATACAAACACGTTCCATTAATGGAAGCAAACCCTTATGAGGCTATAAAAGTAAATGTTTTTGGAACTAAAATACTTGCCGATTTATCGATCCTGAATAATGTAAAGAAATTTGTAATGATTTCTACAGACAAAGCGGTAAATCCTACCAATGTAATGGGTGCCACAAAAAGATTGGCAGAAAAATATGTGACTTCCCTAAAAGACAACGGAACCACCTCTTTTGTTACCACACGTTTTGGAAATGTTCTTGGATCTAACGGATCAGTCATTCCTTTATTTAAAAAACAATTAGAAAAAGGAGGCCCACTAACTGTAACTCATAAAGATGTCACTAGGTTCTTTATGACCATTCCCGAAGCTTGTCAACTCGTCCTTGAGGCAGGTTGCATGGGTGAAGATGGTCAGATTTTGATTTTCGATATGGGAAAATCTGTAAAAATTTACGACCTTGCCATTAGAATGATCCAACTCTCAGGGTATAGTTATCCCGATGAAATTGACATCAAAGAAATAGGACTCAGACCAGGAGAAAAACTCTACGAAGAACTCTTAAATGATAAGGAAAACACCATTCCTACTTATCATAAAAAAATCATGATTGCTAAAGTACTTCAGGTAAATGATATTTGGCTTCATGAAAATATTACTATATTAAAAGACTTGATTCTTAAACAGGAAGATATGGCTTTGGTAGAGCAATTAAAATTGCTTATTCCAGAATTTAAATCCAAAAATTCCGTTTATCAGTCACTAGACAATCAAAGAACAGAATTATGACAAACGAACAATCAGCAAGAAAAGACTGGAACGAAATAAAAACACAAGATTCATGGCAGATTTTTAAAGTCATGGGGGAATTCGTCAATGGATTCGAAAAAATGGCTCAAATAGGACCTTGTGTTTCTATATTTGGTTCAGCAAGAACAAAACCAGAACATCCCTATTATAAACTTACCACAGATATCGCCTACAAGATTACCCAAAAAGGATATGGTGTTATTACAGGTGGTGGTCCAGGAATCATGGAAGCAGGAAACAAAGGGGCTTCTATAGGAGAAGGACCTTCAGTAGGTTTAAATATCGATTTGCCTTTTGAACAACACAGCAACCCATATATCGATATCGACAAAGACATTAAGTTTGATTACTTCTTCGTAAGAAAAGTAGTGTTTATGAAATATTCTCAAGCATTCGTTGTAATGCCTGGAGGTTTTGGTACTTTGGATGAATTATTTGAAGCAATCACTTTAATTCAAACCGATAAAATCCGTACCTACCCAATTGTATTAGTGGGAACAGAATACTGGAAAGGACTTTGGGAATGGATTAAAAATGTGATGCTCAAAGAAAAGAATATCAGCGAAAGCGATCTTGACCTAGTACATATTACCGATGATCCTGATGAAGTAGTTGATATCATCGATAAATACTATAACGAACATAGAATGAGACCCAATTTTTAAAATAAATTGGGTTTTGTTTTTTTATTCATTAATTGACATCTAGTATCTGGTTCTAAAAAAAAGAGTTGCATTTATAGTGCAACCCTTTTTAGATCGGAACGTTAGACAAAATTTATTAACCTTTTCCAATAACTACCCAATCGTCTCCATCAAAAACCAATTTGATGTATTGATAGGCTACGGACATCGTAATAACTGTAGTTACATCATCTTCTAATGTATAACCGTTAGTCAGATTAATTGTGAGTGGGTTAGCTGTAGCATCACGCTTTTTTATTGTAATAAATTGCCCCGTTTTTGGATTAGGATTTAGGTTAACTGTTCCTGTTGTTATTCCTCCATTAGTTACAGGATCAATATTTAATATAACCACCTCATCTGTAGGAGCACAAGAATGACTACCCGATGTACTAATTACTTTTAAAACACTAGTTGCTGTGGTTTTGGTTACTTTCCCATTATCATCAATACCCAATAAATTACCACTACCTGCAAGATTGTCAATTTGAAGACTGTCACCATGTGCATCAATGTGCAGTGTTTCCATTGGCTCAACTCCACCTAAACCCAATTTGCCATTAAAAACTGCAGAGGACTCACTGAATCGGTATACTTCAACCAAATTATATGCAAAGCCTAGTACACCCACATTTGCAGCTCCACCAGAACCTGCAACATGGATAGTAGAGTAAGCAAAAGTATCCACGCCAGGAAAACCTGAGGCATAAGATCTACCTATTGCAAAATTCAAAAAAGAAGTTTTAGAACCGTCAACTTTTGACAAGGAAAGATTACTATAGAATACACCTGCAGCATTACCTTCTATCTGCATTTTACCAAAGGTGGGTGTAGAGGTTCCAACACCTACGTTACCATTTCCATTTATCGTAAATGCTCTACCCGAATTAACATCTACTTTAAATGCCCCTGATTCACTTAGATTAGATGTATGATTTGAATTATCAATTTCAAAGGTATAAACCCCATTCGATTTCGAAACTGAATTATGCTTCACTCTTAGTGATCTTCCTGCGTTTAAACCTCCAACAATATCCAAAGAAGCTAAGGGTGTTTCATTTCCAATACCCACATTACCTAGACCGTCAATAATAAAATCGATATTACCATGTTTATCAAGTGTTTGAAATTCATAACTATTTTGATTATTATTCCCCCCCTGAACCAATAAACCTCCTGCTCTTGCTGTACTTGAACTAGAATTAATTATTTGTGCTAATGGTTTTCCATTTGTTAAAGGATGACTATTACTTTCTAAATGAAACATAGATTCTGGAATATTATTAATCCCAAAATATCCATTATCATGAATATAAATACCATTATTAACAGGCCTTGAAGTAGATCCATCAGATAAATTAGTCAATTTAACTAAAGAATTTGCATTGTCATTTGTCCATTTAGAAGCTCCACCTGCTCCTGTAGCAAAAGGTTGCCATTTACTTCCATCATAAAAATAGAAGCCAGGTGATATATCTCCTACCGTAGCAGTGTTGAATACCAATAAACTTGTTGAAGGATTTGCAATAGTAGTAACATCATTACTACCCGTTAAAGACACTCTTGGTATAAGTAATCCTTTATCTGTGGCAGTAATATCTAATTTAGAGGAAACATCTGGTGTTATTGTTCCTATTCCAACCTGTCCTATTGCCATCAATAACCCAGATAGATAAAATACTAGAGCTAATGATACAGTTTTTGTGCTTAGTTTCATTTTGATAACGCGATTTTATAGTTTGATGAGTAAATAGTGCCTTTCTGGCTTAAAAATAAAACATTACAAATATGAAATAAGAATCAGTGAAAAACTGAAACAAATTTAAAAATGGCATTTTTATTTTCCTTTATGCTTATATTTTGTTCTAAATACAACCCTTAATACATGTATAACAGTATTATTTTTTTAACAATAGCTCATTTTTTGTTCATTAAAGACTGTTTTATGTTCTATCAGATTGTATTCTTATTGAGTTTATTACCTATTATTGCATTATGAAAAACTCTAAATACATACTCGCAATTATTCTTACGGCAGCACTTTTTCTCAACCTCAATGCACAAGAATATAATACATCTTATAAGTATTCAAAAAAGAAGGAAATTGACTATTACCTCTCCAATATTGAAAAGCATTTATATTCAAACAATGATTCTACCTATTACTATATAAATCTCAGCAAAGAATTAATTGACAACACTAAAATAGCTATAGAATCAAAAATTTGCTATTATTATTTAAAAGGAAAAGCTTCCAAAGTTCACAGCAAACCCCTAGAAGTACAACGTGAAACATTATTCAAAGGTTTAAAACTTGCAGACAGTTTGGAGCACAAGTATTATAAGTATGGTTTCAGTAACTTACTTGCCATCAGTTTTGTCAGTGAACCTGCTGTGGCGAAAATGTACTTTCAAAAAGTAATAAAATATGCTCAAGAATTAAACAGTCCAATTAAGGAATATGTGGCAATCAATAACTTAACAATGTATTTTATTTCACAACAAGATACTGTTTCAGCCAAAGAAAATTTTCTTAAGCAAGAACAATTAAGAGCCGCGCACAAAACTCAGTTAAAAAAACTTCATCATTACCATTTTTTTGTCAATAAAAGCATGCTAGCTAATGATCTAATAGAGAAAATAAGTTCATTAGATTCTTCTTTGTTCTATGTCGATCTCCCATCTGGAGCCTATTTCTTTCATAAAAGTAATTTAATAAAAATGAATCACTTACTCTCTAATGATTCATTAAAACATCATGCTCCAACAGAAATAAAATTTATTCTTGAAAATCAAAAAATACACCCCAAATTTAAAGAGCAATTTTTCCTACTACTTTTAACGTATTATTTTGACACAGGTGCTGATAAAGAAGCCCTCAACTTATACTCAAAATATCGTGAAGTTTATAATAAATTACCTTTATTTGAAAATCCAATCTACAGTTATAGACTTCAGTATTATATTCATTTAGATTTAAATTCCGATTCTGCCTTATACTATCTTTCCAAGTACACGAAACTCTTAGAAAAAAATAAAGAAGATGCCTTAAGTAATAAAATCATCAATTATGAAAAAGAAAAAATAAATAATAAGAAAGCTCAATCGAAAACCAATAAATATACATTACTTATCGCAACATTAATACTTATTTCACTTGTTGTAATTATCGTCCGATGGCACAAAGTTCAAAAGAAGGAATTTGAAGAAATACAGGTCAAACTTGCAAAAGAAACGAAGAAAAATGTATTAAAAAATGAGTTTTTGGAAGTTCTAACACATGAAATAAAAACACCGATTACATTAATAACAAATTCTTTCAATAATCAAAATTCAAAAAGCAGTAATCAAATAACAAAAAAATCAGTAGAAAGACTAAAAGAAAATATTGATAACTTAATTTCCTATTCCAAAGACGGATTTAAGGAGCATTCAGAAAAATTTGAATTCATACCAATCAATGATTTTTTCAAGAGAATTATTAATGGCTACCAAACTGCTTTATCCTCAAAAAATATTGAAATAATTTTCACCAGTAATTGCTCAGATTTCACTCAAATAAATTTCACTCCGCAAAAATTAAACATTGTACTTTCTAATATTATTTCCAATGCAATTAAGCATAGTTTTAATGAAAATCAAATTTTAGTAAACATCAATGTCTCTAAGGAAAAAACTCAGTTTATTGTTAAAAATCATGGAAAAAATATAGCTAAAGAAGACTTAAAAAAAGTATTCCAAAAGAATTTTAAAGGTGCTAAAACAAGTGATACCTCACAAGGGTTGGGTCTATATTTGACTAGAAAAATAATTCTTGAGATTGATGGGAAAATAGATATTTATAACACACAAGAAGGTGTTGAATGTATCATTGAACTACCTCTAGAAACAAGCCAACACAAAAACGAGAATCACAATATGATCTTTAATAATCTACAGAATGATACTCCAAAAATAGTGAATAAAGCTACAAAGAATAAAATTCTAATTATTGAAGACAATATTGATCTGATTGAATTTTATCAATTAATTATGTATAATTATCAATTAAACATCTGTACCACAGTAGAAGAGGCAATACTCCAAATTCAGAAAAATGAATTTGATTGTATTCTTTGTGATCTAAAATTACCTGACAATTCAGGAATGGAGGTACAAAAATATGTGGTGTCAAATAGAATTCAAACTCCACTTATTATTGTTTCTGGTTCTACAAATATGGAGTTAAGGATACAAGCATACAAATTTGGAGTTCAAGACTATATGACTAAACCTTTTGATAAACGGGAATTGTTAATCCGAATAGAAAATGTTATTAAAAATTTCACGAATTCAAGAGCAAAAAGCTTAAGTTTTAACCTTTCAAATTTGGAACCTTCAAATGATGATTCCATTCTCGACAGAACCATCAGAATCATTCAAAAAAACATCAGCAATCATGAATTCACGGTAAAAGATTTAGCTGTTGAAATGTTCTATAGTGAAAGTCAACTAAGAAGACTCATCAAAAAAGAAAGTGGATTAACTCCTAATAAGCTTATTCAAGAGATTAGAATGAGAAATGCATACGCATTATTGAAAAGCGGAAATTTCAAAATTTATGAAGTGCGTAATAAAGTCGGAATCCCTAGTTCTCATTATTTTGCGAAGGTTTTCAAATCGAAATTCGGTTTTTACCCATCAGATAAAGATCGTTTTGATAAAGAAAATGACATTATTGATTGAAAGACACTCCCTAGTTAAGTTTATGAATTTCCAACAATTACTTTACAAGCTTATAGAACTAATAAACAAACCCTTAACAACCTACATTTTATAAAATTGGTTGTTAAGGGAATTTAAAATCATTTAATCATTATCTGATCCTTCCTGATTTCCATCATGGTCAAAGCATACTTTTTCATATTGAATTTCTTGTTTCCTTTAATACTTCCCTTTTCACAAGATTGAGGATTCAAAATGAAGCAAGTAGTGCTAATAAATAAATTTCAGCTTTGTTTTATAAAAATAGAACCTTCTACAAGCATTGAGTGATGAGATTGTAGAAAAATTACATTTTGATCTATAATTTCTTACAAAACCTCATAATGATTCATTTATAACAATAAATTTAAACATTAAATATCAATATTTTGAAAACCTCAACCTAATTCAAAAGACTACTCTAAACTAGCCAACAATCTTTGCTTAATCTCAATCTCTGATAAATCTGTAATAAACTGTCCCTTTTCGGTAAGACTAATAAGTCCTGTTTCTTCAGAAATCACAAGAGTGATGGCATCCGTAGTTTCGCTAATTCCCAATGCTGCACGGTGGCGTGTTCCGTAGCTAGATTTTATATCAAGCCTTTCACTCATGGGAAGAATACAGGAAGCTGCCACTATTTTCCCGTTATGAATGATCATGGCACCATCATGTAGCGGATTGTTTTTATAGAAAATGGTTTCAATAAGTTCCCTAGAAATCACTGCATCTATTTTTTTTCCGCTTTCAATAATATCCGATAAATCGGAACCCCCTTGAAGTACAATAAGCCCTCCTGTTTTGGTTCTAGACATATTGAATGAAGCATCTACAATTTTATTAATATTTTGCTTTTGATTTTCCTTTTGAAGGTTTTGAATTTTATTAAAAAAACGTCTTCTACCACTAAAGGATTTGTTTCCTAAAATGAGTAGAAACCGTCGTATTTCTTGTTGGAACACAATAATGATAGCAATAACTCCTACTCCAATAAATTGGCCTAAAATCTCAGACAACAAATCCATTTTAAGAATTTCGACGACTTTCCATAGGATATAAATGGCGCCTATTCCTATCAGAATTTTTATAGCAACAGTATTTCTTACTAATTTATAAAGCTGATAAATGAGTAAGCTTACCAAAAATATATCTATGATATCTAATATGTCGAAATCTAAAAAATTCACTTGTTCATTTTATCATAAAGTAAAATACATTCTTTGGCCTCTTTCACATCATGAGCCCTTAGAATATTCGCTCCGTTTATCAATGCTTGAAAATGTGCTACACTGGTAGCATTCAAGGCTTCTTTAGCCTCAATATCAAGAAAATTATACAACATAGATTTTCTTGAAAGTCCTACTAAAATTGGCAAATCAAACATCGAAAAAACTTCTAATTTCTTGAGTAATTCAAAGTTTTGATCTAAAGTTTTGGCAAACCCAAAACCAGGATCAATCAAAATATCATTGACTCCAAGAGCCTGTAATTTATTGATTTTTTCTGAGAAAAAATAAATCAGCTCATCCATTAAATGAGCATAATCTGTTTGATTCTGCATATCCTGTGGCCTCCCCTTACTGTGCATAAGGATATATGGCACTTGCAGTTTAGCAATCACGTCAAACATCCCTTGGTTCCATTGATCTCCCGAAATATCATTAATGATCGAAACTCCATTTTCTACGGCAAAAGTTGCCGTTTCTGGATACACGGTATCAATACTGCAAATAAGCTTCGGAAATTCTTTAAAGATAGCCTCTAAAGGTTCTTGAATTCTCGATATTTCTTCCTGTGCCGAAATAATTTTTGCTCCTGGACGAGAGGACATGGCTCCGATATCTACAATATCCACCCCTTCGTTTACCATTTTTTCTATATGACAAAGAATATCCTTTATTTGTGTTGCTCTACTTGCTTCATAGAAAGAATCTGGGGTAATATTTAAAATCCCCATTACTTTGGCTTGTTCAAAACTCAATAATTGTCCTTGACAATTGATACTCAAGTCGGATATTTTCTCTATCATAAGTGACCTAAAATGGTGAAACAAAATCTTTAAAAGAGGAGACTATTTGGTCTTTTTCAGAAACTAAAGGATCTTCTATTCCCCAGTCTATTCCGAGTATAGGATCATTCCAAAAAAGTGCATCTTCTGATTCTTTGTGGTAATAATCTCCACATTTATAAGAAAATATAGTATCAGGTTCTAAGGTAAGAAAACCATGAGCAAAACCTTTGGGTATATAGAGCTGTGTCTTATTCTCCTCGGATAGTACAATCTTAAAATGAGCTCCATAAGTTGGCGATTTTTTTCGCAAATCTACTGCTACATCCAAGACACTTCCTTTTATTACTCTCACTAGTTTACTTTGAGCAAATGGAGGCTTCTGAAAATGTAAACCTCTCAAAACTCCTTTTTGTGAAAGCGACTGATTATCTTGTAAAAATTCTTCTTTTATTCCAGCCTCTGCTAGTTTGTGCTTACTAAAAGATTCAAAGAAATATCCTCTAGAATCCTCAAATACTTTGGGTTCTATAATCTTTAAGCCAGCTATGGTGCAATTCTTGATTGTCATACGTTTGTAAGTCTTTCGTTTTATCCAAGACGAAATAGTATATTTGGACAACCAAAAATAAGAATTATGCAACAAGAAGTATCAGTTTACCATTATTTATTTGTGCTTTATTTAGGTTATGCACATCTTACTGACCGAAAAGTAACCGAAGAAGAAGGTGCAGAAATACAAAAAAAGGCAGCAAAATGGTTTAAAGTTGATTTTAATAATATTCATGTTTTTAATAAAATCATGATGGAAAGTACCAACTGGTATAACTCGCTTAAAACAGATGAAGAAAAATACCAACTATTGATGCAAGTATCAGAAGGATTGGGAAAAGTTCAAGATTTGGATCTCAATACTCGTAAAGATATTTTATCAGACCTTAGAGATATAGCTGTTACAGATGGTCGTTTTTCTGATAGCGAAAAACAACTTCATGATTTGATTGGTAAAAATCTTGGAATCAACATCATGACTACAGATGACAAAGAAACTAATAGAAAACTGGGATTTTAGAAACCCATATACTTTTAGATCAAAAAAAAGCCTCAAATTCATTAGAATTTGAGGCTTTTTTTTGATTTCAGAATTACAAAGATTAAATTTTTATCTTTAAAATCTGTTGACCATTTTTATTTTGTAAGTGTACCATATAAACTCCCGCTGGCATCATGGAAAGATCTATTTCCTTATGATTATTAATACTACCATAAATAGCTAGAGTTTGACCTGCGATATTGTGGATTGAAAGATTACTGGAATTTTCTAAATTCTCAATTTGCAGAGTTTTTGAATTCGTTTGAAAATAAATATCCGCAATTTTTATGGCATTTTTATCAACTGAGAAATTTTGATTATAATAATAAAATGCTTGTCCCTCATCTGTCCAATTTCCATTATTATTTTTATCAACTTTCGTTTCTAAAGTTGAAATTGCCTTTTCAGGTAAAAACAGTCTATAGTTATACGGATCGAACAAGTTAATTGCTGAAAGCACATTGCTCATAAGAAAATTATTTGTTTGATATTTTTCTTTTTTTGACTGGGTTTGAACACCATTCGTAAAAATCTTAAACAGTCTATTAATTTCATTCCCTTGATATGTGTAACTAATTTCTTCAGATAAATCCCAAGTACTGAGTGAGCCTATATTATAAAACCTTTGAGTAGTTAAAGCTCCTGCATTATCATAGTCGTATTCTATTTTTTTCTCTGCATTCTGTAAAATACTATTTTCTTCAATTATAGAATCTATCCTTCCCCCACTTCCGTAGTGAAAATTGGTCGTTTGTAATGCCTGTGGAGGATTAAAATAAGTAGTATATGTTGTTATCTTACTTACTAAACCTTGTGCATTGTAATCATAAACAAATTTTTGGGTGTTTATAAGGTCCGCTCCTGCTTGTCCTACTTGAAGATGATGCTCCGTTAATCGATTGTTTTGATCATAGACATTTCTAAAAGAAGCTGTGGTATCCTTAACCGTAGAATTTGGAATATTTTCCATATAATAAACTGTGGTTTCATTATTGGCATATACAAAAACACCTTCTATTTCTCGCACCTGTGCTTGTCCTTGCGTAACTAATAGTTGCATATCTTCTACTTGGTTACCTTGATAAGTAAAATGATTTACATTAATAACGTTTGTTTGTGATCCATTAATATCCACCGTTATATTTGTTCGGACACTATCCAAAGTGTGGGTAAACTGAGCGGAAGCTGATGCTGCAATCAATAATGATGCAGAACATAAAAATTTTTTCATTGTTTTTTGTGTTAGAATTATCAAAGTCTTACTTATTAAAAATAATAGACATTGATATTTAATTATACATAATTTTCAACCAAATATAATACTTATAACTGATTACCATTTAAATACTCTCATATTTTTCTCCTTAGCTAGTTTTTAAAAGACAAAAGTTGATATAAAAAATGCTATTTCGAAATGAATCAAAATAGCATTTATCAGTTTAATAATTACAGTTTTAGGCATTTTCATCTACCTTATCTGATGGGGTTTCGTTGGTGTTTTTAAAAGCTAATTCATCATTTTCTAAATCTACTTTCATCACAATTTCTTGACCTTCACCTAGAGGGTGATTCAAAAGCTCCTCAGCCAACGGATCTTCTACATATTTCTGTATGGCTCTTTTTAATGGCCGCGCTCCATAAGCAGGATCAAATCCCTTCTCTGTGATATAATCTAATGCTTCTTCACTAAAATCTAGAGTAATTCCTATGTTTTTGGTACGTACTTGAAGCTTTTCTAGTTCTATCTTTATGATCTTTTTAATATCTTCTTTCTCTAGGTTATTAAAAAGGATGACATCATCTATACGATTAAGAAATTCTGGAGCAAATGCTTTCTTTAAAGCACCTTGAATAATGCTTTTCTCATAGTCTCCGAAATCAGCATTTTTCCCTCCATCTTTTCCAAATCCAACTCCTTTTCCAAACTCTTTGAGTCTACGTGTTCCCACATTTGAAGTCATGATGATAATGGTGTTCTTAAAATCTATTTTTCTTCCAAGACTGTCAGTCATGTGACCGTCATCTAGAGCCTGTAATAACAGATTAAACACATCTGGATGTGCTTTTTCTATTTCATCAAGAAGCACTACAGAATAAGGTTTTCTTCTAACTTTTTCGGTCAGCTGTCCTCCTTCTTCATAACCTACATAACCTGGAGGTGCTCCTACTAAACGAGATACGGCAAATTTTTCCATATACTCACTCATATCTATTCGGATTAAGGCTTCTTCAGAGTCAAAAATCATTTTAGAAATAATCTTTGCCAATTGAGTTTTTCCTACTCCCGTATTTCCTAAGAAGATAAAAGAGCCGATTGGTTTATTAGGATCTTTAAGACCTACACGATTTCTTTGAATCGCTTTTACCACTTTTTCAACGGCTTCATTTTGACCAATAATTTGATCTTGTATTTGTGTGGTTAAACCTCTAAGCTTTTCATTTTCTTTGGTAGCCACACGTTGTACAGGAATTCCGCTCATCATAGAAACTACTTCAGCTACAGCTTCTGCATCTACTTCTCGGTAGTTTTCTTCCAGATCTTTTTCCCAAGCTTCTTGCTTTTGCTGAACTTCTTCTGTTTTTAATCTGATGATATCTCTAACAGACGCAGCTTCTTCAAAGTTTTGATTATCTATATAGGCTTGTTTTTGTTCTTCGAGCGTTTCTAAATCCTTTTCAAGATCCAAAATATCCTTTGGAATATTGAGGTTAGAAATATGCACTCTAGATCCCACTTCATCAAGTGCATCAATTGCTTTATCTGGTAAATGTCTATCAGAGATATAACGATCTGTAAGGTTCACACAGGCTTCCAAAGCTTCATCGGTATATTTTACTTTATGATGATCTTGGTATCTATCTTTGATATTATTTAAAATCTGGATGGTTTCTTCTTTTGTTGTAGGATTCACAATAACTTTCTGAAATCTACGCTCTAAAGCTCCATCTTTCTCGATATGCTGGCGGTATTCATCCAAAGTTGTTGCACCAATACATTGTATTTCACCTCTTGCGAGTGCGGGTTTAAACATATTTGAAGCATCCAAAGATCCTGTGGCTCCACCTGCTCCCACAATGGTGTGTATTTCGTCAATAAAAAGAATCACATCGTCGTTTCTTTCCAGCTCTGTCATCAGCGCTTTCATTCGCTCTTCAAACTGACCTCTGTATTTTGTACCTGCCACTAATGAGGCTAAATCAAGGCTTACTACTCGTTTTCCAAAAAGTACACGTGAAACTTTTTTCTGCACAATGCGAATGGCTAAACCTTCAGCAATTGCCGATTTTCCAACTCCTGGTTCTCCAATAAGAAGTGGATTGTTTTTCTTTCTACGACTTAAAATTTGAGAAACACGTTCAATTTCTTTCGTTCGCCCTACAACAGGGTCAAGTTTCCCTTCTTCTGCCATGAGGGTTAAATCGCGTCCAAAACTATTGAGAACGGGTGTTTTACTTTCCTTTTGTTTCGGATTTTTTTTATTATTTCCGCTAAAAGGATCACCACCTGCTTGTCCCCCTTCTCCAAAACTCCCCTGAGGGTCGTTTCCTTGTACATCGTTTACAAAAGCTTCGTAATATTCTTCCTTAAATTCATCATAACCTACTTGAAAGTTCTTATTAAAAATAAGCCCTACAGGGTCGTCAGAGTTTCTTAAAATAGAAAGAAAAAGGTGTATCGGATGTACCTGAGTCATTCGCAAATCTTTGGCTTCTAGAAAAGTCATTTTCAATGCCTTTTCTGCCATTTTTGTTAATGGAATGGAGGTTATAGGATTTTTTTCGCTACTTCCTAGTTCATTGAGATTTTCCATTCTTTCCAATACTTCGTGGATTTGGATATCTCTATCGTATAAAAGGGAAATAAAATCTGAAGTTCCTTCTTTAAATATCCCTAAAATAAAGTGTTCAGTTCCAATATAATTATGTCCGAGTCGCATTGCTTCTTCTTTTGAGTAAGCAATAACTTTTTTGAGTGTCTGTGAAAAATTGTCTTGCATAACGAGAATATTTTAAAATTACAAAACCAATAAATAACTATCATCTAATCAAGAAAAACCATGCCAAAAACATTAAAATTGCCAAGATGACACCTAGGCGAATATTCGACCTACTGTTTCCGAGTTCCTTAAAGTTTTCCGCTGCATGCTCTCTATAGCTTCTATTCTCCCATTCTCTTCGGAAGTCCTTTTTTCTACTTCTTTCTTCCGAAATTTCTGGAGCATCTTCATGGTCATACTTTTCTTTTAGTCGATCCAAACGCTCTTTCCTTTCGTCATAATGCTGAGTAGGAAGATTAAATTGCCTGATTTTTCGAGATTTGAAAATAGAGAACATAAGGGGTAATTTTCAATTATTTGTTAGTTTAATATTACAAAACTTTGTTTTACTATAACTTAAAATAGCACTAACAACTGTAATACGTTACCAAATTAAGCAATCTATTGTTTCAATGGTAATTTCTCCCTTTTTATTTTGTTAAATTGTTTGAATAGTCTAAATCACCATTGTGTTCTTTTTAACTTAGTGAAGTTTTTTCTTTCTGTTTTTTATTAAATGAAAAACATTTAGCAAGAAAATAAAAAGATTGGATAGCAAAATAGGAATTGAGTCTATCAAAATAGCATAAATTAAAAACAAAAAACAAGCTACTGCATTCCAAAGGCGTAGTTTATTCATATCTTTAAAAGTGAATGATAGCACTAAAATGGTCATGGCAAAATACCCTAAATAATCAGTCATTATTTTATTTTTTAAGCTTTAGAAAAGTTTTAAATTTCATTTGTTCTCTGTTTTATGAAACAAACCTACGACAAGCAATCCGTTTTCTAATAAATACTCTCCTTCTTGTTTTATTTGTATATAATAATCTAGAGCTAATTCTTCATCCGCTCCTTCTATTTTATAAAAAAAGCTTTGTTCATCATTATGAAAACGATGCGAAATCTTAATAGAAATCCATTGAGAAAAATCGGGATTCACCGAGGAACTAAAATGCAAATTCTTCACTCTTATATGCTCTTTTATATAATTTTGAAGTATCAGTTCTCTATTCTTTATGGTGTTCATTTCTAAATACAATTTGCCCGATGATTTATCTGTTTTTGGTTTAAAAGGTAGTTCCCATTTGAGTGCTAAAGTTTTTCCTTTCACTAAGAAAAACCTCGACAAACGATAGGAAGCCACAAGAATATAAAAAACAGAATAGAACAGTGTGGAAAAAGTGATCACTACGGCCTTTTCTATTCCATTTTGATGAGCAGATAAAGCAAATTGAAACGCCAAAACAAACGCATAATATTGTAATAATCTCTTGAAGACTTTTTGAGAATCAAAAGAAATATTTTCTTCAAAAAATGGTGAGTTATTTAGGGAGTTGTTAATTATTTTAGCGAACCAATTAATTGCAAAAAGATAGTAGATATTGGTTATGATTGTCAATGAAAATTCATCAAGCTGATAAAACAAAAAGAGATCATAAACTCCATGAGACGCAATAGCAAAAACAAAAAACTTGAGCCAATCTTGAATTGGTTTCCTACTCATTTTGAACTGCCAAAGAACCCATCCGTAAGCAATAAAACCCGTAAACATCATATGCCCTAAAGTACTCATGATGGCTCTAAGCAACACAATACTTTCTCCATATTGCAGATAATAGAAAAAATTCTCGAGTGTTGCAAATCCCAAAGCCCCAGTACAACTATATGCTATAATATCTATGGGCTCGTTTACTTGCTTCCTAAAAACCCAATAAAAAACAATTATTGGTAAGAGTTTAGCTATTTCTTCTATCAAACTCACGTTGAAGAAACTATAGAGAAATACATTTACAAAATCTGTTTGATTGAGTTCTATTTCCCAGAAAAGTTCCACAAAATCTCCAATAAAAAACGTGAGTGGAACAGATAATGCTCCCAACACAAAAACGATAATGAAATATTTGAGTTTGTCCTTTTCGTAGATATCTATCAAACGATAGTAATCTACCCATATCCAAGCGATAAAAAAGGCAATAAAACCTAGTAAGATGTTCACAAAGTTATTTTTCTATTTTTTCTAATGATATTGCATTTACACAATATCTCAACTCAGAAGGTGGTGGTCCATCTGGAAATACATGCCCTAAATGAGCTTGGCAAGTATTACATAAAATCTCTACTCGTACCATTCCGTAAGTATAGTCTCCAGAATAGGCAACCAAATTTTCTTTTAGTGGTTGAGAAAAGGCTGGCCAACCTGATCCGCTATCGTATTTTTCTTGGGCATCAAAAAGTGGTGTTTTACAACAAACACACTGATAAACCCCTGGATCAAATCTGTGGCAAACATCAGAAGAAAAGGCTCTTTCTGTTCCTTTTTTTCTAGTGATAGCAAATACTTCAGGTGTGAGTAATGATTGCCATTGCTCTTCGGTTTTTTCTACAACGGTGTCTGGTTTTGGATTTCCTTCCTTCACCCAATGCATGATGTTTTTCCAAAAAATCATACTCCGAATTGTTCTAAATGATGCTCTAAATGTTTTGCTAACATATTATTCCATTCATTTTTACTGAGCACCCCAAAAGAATGAGATTCTTTTCCTTCAAAATGATCTTCTCCTAGTTCCAAAACACGATTCATATAATTTTTAAGTCGGTCTTTTTCTAGCTGAAAGTTTCTTTCATCAGAAATAATAAAATCTGGTGCTGTTCTACTATTTTTTGGATATTTTTTTTCATTTACCACCGCATTTTTCACAAAGGCTTTTAACAAAAACCTTTTGAACCCTCTTGGCTTTTTATATTTATCTTCAAAAATGTATTCATAAGTTACATTACAGTGAGCCAACATTTGATCAGCAGACATCTTTCCCCATTTTGGTTGACTTTCTGGTGTAATTTTATCAATTCTTTCGAAAAAAAGTGCTACGTCATTTTTCTTAAAAACATTTTTCATCCCCTATATTTTTGTGTTACAATTTACTAATATACTCCAAAGCAAAAAAAAATGTATTGAAATAATCATTTTTGAGCTTAAAAACAGAATAAATTCTATTAATCAAATCTTTCTAAACAAAAAAACACAAAGAAATAAAGGCTTTCCACACTTGTTTTTAATCTAAATTTTCACACATTAAAATCAAAACAGATTTTGTACCTTAGCTTACTCATTTATTTTTAAAAAATAATACTATGTCAAACGCTTTTTTTAAGGTACCACATCCTAGTTGTGAACCTGTGAAATCATATGCTCCGGGAACTCCGGAAAGAGAAGCCTTAATGGCTGAGTACGATAGAATGTACAATCAAAAAGCCGATATTCCTATGTATATTGGTGGTGAGGAGATCCGCACAGGAAATCTTGCCGAAATGAACCCTCCACATGAGCATAAACATGTCTTGGGTCATTATCACATTGGAGGAGCTGACCACACCAAAAAAGCCATAGAAAATGCTCTAGAGGCTAGAGAAAAATGGGCGAATACTTCATGGGAGCACCGTGCTTCTATTTTCTTGAAGGCTGCTGAACTTCTTGCGGGTCCTTTCCGTATGAAGATGAATGCTGCAACGATGCTCGCTCAATCTAAAAATGCACACCAAGCCGAAATTGATGCTGCTTGTGAAATGATTGATTTCTTTAGATTCAATGCTTACTATATGATGCAAGTGTATCAAGAACAGCCAGAATCTGCACCAGGAATATGGAATCGTCTTGAACACCGTGCTTTAGAAGGGTTTATTTATGCAATTACTCCATTTAACTTCACCTCTATTGCTGCAAACCTATGTGCTGCACCTGCCATGATGGGGAATGTTGTAGTATGGAAACCTTCAGATAGTCAGGTATATTCTGCACAAGTGATTGTAGAGCTTTTCAAAGCTGCTGGAGTACCAGATGGAGTAATCAATGTAGTTTATGGTGATCCTGTGGAAATTTCAAATGAAGTTTTTGCACATAAATCACTATCAGGACTTCACTTTACAGGTTCTACTTTTGTATTTAAAGAATTGTGGAAACAAATTGGAAACAATATCCATAACTATGATACCTACCCAAGAATTGTGGGAGAAACAGGAGGAAAAGACTTTATTATTGCTCATGAATCTGCTGATGCAGCAGAAGTTGCCACAGCAATCATGAGAGGTGCTTTTGAGTTCCAAGGTCAAAAATGTTCTGCTGCTTCACGTTCTTATATTCCTAAGAGTCTTTGGAACGATGTTCAAGCAATTATGAGTAAACAACATGCTGAAATGAAAATGGGAACGCCAAGAGATTTCTCAAACTTCATTAATGCAGTAATTCACGAGGGTTCTTTCAATAAATTAGCTTCTTATATAGATAAAGTAAAGGCTGCTGATGATGCGGAAATTATCTTAGGTGGAAACTATGATAAATCTGAAGGTTACTTTATAGAACCTACAGTTGTACTAACTACCAACCCTCAGTTTGAAACCATGTCTACAGAGCTTTTTGGACCTGTAATGACTATTTATCTTTATGATGATTTTGATGCAGCTTTAGATCTTGTTGACAGCACTTCAGAGTACGCACTTACTGGAGCCATCTATTCAAATGATCGTTATATCATAGAATCTGCTAGTAAAAGGCTTCAAAACTCTGCTGGTAATTTCTATATTAATGATAAACCAACAGGAGCTGTTGTATCTCAACAACCATTTGGAGGTGCTCGTGCATCTGGAACAAATGATAAAGCGGGATCTATCTTAAATCTTCTTAGATGGGTTTCTCCAAGAACTATCAAGGAAACATTTGTACCGCCTACAGATTTTAAATATCCATTCTTAGGATAAAAAATTATAAGTGTATTTTATTGTAAAGCCTCCTTTTATAGAAAAAAGGGGGCTTTTCTATCGATTTATCTTCTGAATTTTACCTAAAAATATTATAAACATCTACTTCAATCAATATGAAAAAACATCAGTTCCAACTCGAATATTCTGAATTTCCTAATAAAGAAGCATTAGACACTGCAAAACAAAAACTTCTTGCTAAAGCTCGTGAAGCCCAAGCAAAAGCGTATGCTCCTTATTCTAATTTTAAAGTTGGTGCAGCTTTACTTCTTGAAAATGGGGAAATAGTTCTGGGATCTAACCAAGAGAACGCCGCCTATCCATCTGGGCTTTGTGCAGAAAGAGTGGCCTTTTTTCATTATGGAGCTACATTTTCTGATTCAAAAATTGTTTCAGTTGCCATTGTAGGTGGTTCCAATAAATTCGAAACACTCGGAATTCTATCTCCTTGCGGTGCTTGCAGACAAGTAATGTTTGAATATGAACAGAAACAAGAATCAGACATCCAAATCATTCTTCAATCTGATAGTTCTGAAGTATATGTTATGAATTCCATAGCCGATATCCTTCCTTTTGGATTTTATGAAAAGGGATTGAAGGAATAGCATCCAACTTTCCAATAGTCTATGTATACAAAAATGAAAAATCTTTACATAAGAAATCAACTATGTAAAGAAAATGCGATTTTCTTTACATAATAAGACCAGATAGCCTCAAAAGACTATTCTCTAAAACTTAATATCCTTAATATTTAGCTGAATTTCTTCTCGGTCTCTCCATTTGTTTTTCTTGATAGAATATGCAATGGCAAATTGATTTGTTCGTGCCATTTGGGCAAAAGATTCGCCAATTCCGAAACCAATGCCTTTAAAAGCATTTTTACTTTCTCTTTGTTTTATGGCAAAAGAAATGTGCTGGGATTCTTTCCCTACTTTTCGAGACCAGCCTGTATCAATTACATTTTTTGCTCCGAAAATAGGAGGTAAATTATCTGGACCATGAGGTTCGAACATCGCTAATTGATTGAAAAAATTGTCAGAAATATCATCGAAGTTAAGTTCACTTTCCAAATGCACTTTCTCTATTAAATCTTCTTCTGAAAGTATCCTGCTAGCGTATTTTTCAAACTGATTTTTAAAATCTTCAAGATTCTCTTTTTTAATCGTAAGTCCTGCAGCAAAATAATGACCACCAAACTGTTCGATATTATCAGAACAAGCCTGTAACGCTTCATAAAGATCAAAACCAGGAATTGAACGAGCCGAGCCAGTAAGTTTTCCCTCCTTTTCTGTAAAAACAATTGTAGGGCGGTAATGCTTTTCTATGAGTCTTGATGCAACAATTCCGATGACACCTTTATGCCATTCTGCACCAGAAACGACATTAGTATAATGATATTTTTCTTGATTATCTTGCGTTTCTTTCCAAGCATATTCAGTAATTTCTTCATCAAAATCTCTTCTTGTCTCATTAAACTGAATGATTTTCTCACATAAATCTTGGGCATTTTGCACATCTTTTTCAATGAGCATATTTACTGCAGAATGAGCATGTTGAATTCTACCTGCTGCGTTTATTTTTGGAGCGATCTGAAAAACGACATTTTCTATTGTAACTTCTTCTAATTTGTCTATTAAGGGTTGGATACCTACTCTTGTTCTCTTATTAATCTCTTGAAGTCCAAGAGTGGCTAATATTCTGTTTTCTCCAGTTATTGAAACTAAGTCTGCTCCTATTGAAATAGCAACAAGATCTAAATACTGATTTAAAATTTCCTCAGAAATTTGAAGTTTATCAACAATTGCTTGAGCTAATTTGAATCCCACTCCACAACCAGAAAGTTCTTTAAAAGGATAATTACAATCAGCTCTTTTAGGATCTAAAACAGCATTTGCTGGAGGTAATTCTGCCCCTGGACGGTGATGGTCACAAACAATAAAATCAATACCAGAATTTCTCGCCTTTTCTATTAACCGAATGGCTTTCACTCCACAATCCAAAGATATAATGAGTTTTACGCCCTCATTAACTGCTTTCTCAATTCCTTTTTCTGAAACTCCATAACCTTCGGTATATCTATCGGGTATATAGAACTGAGCATCAACCTGAATACTCTTCAAAAATGAATACATCAAGGCTACGGAGGTTGTTCCGTCCACATCATAATCTCCATAAACCATTATGGGGTTATTTTGTTCTTTGTGGTATAAAACACGCTCAACAGCAATATCCATGTCCTTCATAAGCCAAGGATTATGAATTCCTTTTTTTTGAGGCTTAAAAAATTCATGAGCTTTTTCAATTGAATCAATACCTCTATTGAGCAAAAGTTGAGCTATTGCTGGTGATATATTTAGTTCCTTGGAAAGGTTTGTTATTTTCTCAGGATTTTTTCGGTCAAGAACCCATTTTTTCATTCTATAAAATATTTTTGCTCAATATGCTACTATTGATTCCTACTAATTTATGGAAAAATGAATGGAAATAGGATTAAATTATTGGTTTTTCCCCAATTGCTGAGCAATAGAAAATTTATGAATTAACTCAAAGAGTTCTTGTACAAAATCTTGAGGAAGATATTGAAGATCCTTTGCGTACTTTTTTCTAGACTCCAAGATCTGTTGGTATCGTTCTAACTGAAAAATTTGTACTTGATTAGCGTCTTTCCAATCCCCGATTTTATCAATAAGCTCGGCTCTATTTTCAATAATTTCTAAAAGTTTTTTATCAAGCTGATCTATATCTACTCGTACTTTTTGAAATTCTTGAACAATTTCTGGGTTGATGAAATGATCTTTTTTCTGAACCAATTCTTCGAGCATTGTGAAAAGATTGGCTGGGGTAAGTTGTTGTAAAGAGTCACTTAATGCACTATCTGGATTAATATGAGACTCCAGCATGAGTCCATCAAAATTGAGATCGATGGCTGTTTGCGAAATTCCTTTAAGTAAATTTCTCTTTCCTGCAATATGGCTAGGATCACAAATCATCGGAATTCCTGGGAATTGTCTTTTCACTTCTAAAGCAAGTTTCCAGACGGGCTGATTACGATATGGGGCTGAGTTCATGGTGTGGAAACCACGAAAAATATTTCCAATTTTAGAAATATTCATTTGCTCAAAACGCTCTATGGCTCCTATCCAAAGTCCTATTTCTGCATGAATTGGATTTTTGATAAAAACGGGGATATCTACTCCTCTAAGGCTTTCTGCAATTTCTTGAACCAAAAAAGGATTTACGGTGGTTCTTGCTCCTATCCAAAGAGCATCAAAACCAGATTTTAAGCAAGCTTCTACATGTTTTGCACTTGCCACTTCTGTCGTTATTTCTACCGACAATTTGTTTTTGATATCCGCCATCCAATCCAACGCTGGATAACCAATTCCTTCAAAACTATTGGGTCTTGTTCTGGGTTTCCAAATTCCTGCCCTAATGGTTTCTATTCCTTTTTGTTTGAGCTGCGAAGCCGTTTCAAAAACCTGCTCATAACTCTCGGCACTACAAGGTCCAGACCAAATAAAATCGGTACAACGGTGGTTGTTTTTTTTATCAAAAAGTGATTGAAGCATTTATTTTAAAACCTTTGGTACACGAATATAGAAAGAGTCTTTTTTTGCAGCATTTTTAAGTGCTTCTTCTTTAGATACTAGTATTTCTGCCTCATCTTTCCTGTAATGATCAAACTCCTCATTCACATACACTTGAGGATCAATCCCTGTAGTATCTAATTCATTGAGCTGATCAACGAATCCGACAATTTTCTCAAAATCTTGAAGCATTTTACCCTTTTCTTCTTCCGAAAATTTGAGCTTTGCAAGTCGCTCTAAATGAGCTATGGTATTATGATCTACTTTCATCTTTTATCTGATAATAATGTCCAAAGTTACACATAGATATTTATCCTAAGCAAAATAATCTATTGAAAGTTGTCTTTAGGATTTTTTAAAAACTACTCTGGATACACTACTTTATAAAGTGTCATCCCTTGGATATCAAATTCGTCATTCAGGAAATTACCAGCCAAAGGCGTTTTAGAAAGCTTTTTCTTTACCTCAATATACTTTGCTGGTCTAAGATCTAAAGTAGCAACGGGTTCAAGCTTCACAGGGAAAGTATATTTTTTTGTTTTTCGGATATCAAAAGTGGTAAAAAGAACATAGTCCACATCTTTATCTTTAAAGATATGTTCAATATTTTCGAGCATAGGCACTTCCATAAAAGTCCATAGCCTAAAATCTCTTTTTGTCTCAAAAGCAGAAAGATAACTCACATTTGAACCTAATATTTTATCTCCTTCTTGTGTGTGTTGAACGATAAATTCTTTTAGGTTCTTGGGATGGTTATAATCTTTTGAAAGAACTAAAAATGATGATTTTGTAAAAAACAACATCATCCCAAAGGCAATAAATCCAAGTAAGTATATATTTCTAAAAACAGGCTTAAATCTAAAGGCAATTCGAATGACAAAACTATAAGCTATCGGAAGGTACAACATGGTGTAAACACCCACATCTTTTACCATAAAATGGAAAACTAAAAAGACTGCAACAGCAAGTGAAAACCATATTTCCTTAAACCATTCCCTTTTAAAAATCACGGCATAAAGTGTCATCAACAGTAGAGAATAACTAATATAAATCTGTGATTTTACAACCAACCAATTCCCTCCAACAAACTTACTCATCAAACTTCCTTCGATATTGTGATGATAAGTTTTGTCTTTAAAAAAGTATTTAATAAATCCTTCAAAGCCACCAAAACCTGCAAAAACCCAAACGCTTACTAAAACCAACGGAATAGAGATTAACCAAGCAATATTTTGGATTTTATTGGTGGTTTTTGCTTGAAAAAATTGCACATAAACAACGTATAACACAATGGGTATTAAAACTACGGCAACACGTGGAGTAGTAAGAAATCCAAGTGTGGCAGACAGTCCAATTAGGGTAATTTTCTTTGTTTCTCCCTTAAAGTCCACTGCCAAAATATAAGATATAAAGGCAAATAATCCCGCTAAAATATCCATTCTTCCGTTGTGAATACTTTTACCAAAAACGGCATCCATGGAGATTAACAATAGTGCTATTAATGCGATTTTTGGTTCATTAAATTTCCATAAAAATCGGGCAATTAGTAAATAAACCACAAAACCTAAAATAAGAAAACTAAAATGTGTATTTCCAAAAATGGTCAAGATAAAAGCCTGTATCAAATAGAAGACGGGACCATGCATAAGCATGTCTCGTTCACTATTAAATAGTGGATTTATCCAAACATCAAAACCATTTCCGTTGAGTAAAGAGTCTGTCACACTATGGAACAAAGACATGTCATACCAACAAGGCATATACACTTCAAATAGCCATAAATGCAAGAAAAAAACAATGAATAATAGGGTCAAAATAGGCTTCAGTCCCATTTTGGATATCGTAGAGTTGAATACCGAAATCATCAGATATGATTGTTATTTTGGAATTGAATAAATAGTCAAAATTTCCCTTAGAATTTTTATTGCTGATTTATAACCTAGTTTAGAACCAGCTACATCAATCCACTCATGGATAGGAATTTCTATTCCTTCTTTAAGTAAATCCTGTTTTTTTAGTCTTATGAGAAATTCATAGTCGAAAAGCCACGAGCATTTGAAAGGTGCTGTTAAAGCTTGTTCAAAAATGGATCTATGAAATATTTTTGCTCCGCATTGGGTATCATAAACAGGCAAAGCGTGTTTGAATCCTAAAAAAGTAACAATAAAACGTCCAATATAATGCCTTGATACTTTTCTATCAATACGTCTTCCTAGTAGTTTTACTCTAGAACCCAAAGCAAATTTTTTGCGAGAACTCATAAGTCCATCGTATATCAATTTGAAATTCTTAGCATTGGTAGAAAAATCAGCATCTAGATAAGCAATATAATCTACTTCTGGATTTTCTAATGCTTTATGGATCGATTTATACACAACTTTTGCTTTTCCTTCATTTTGTGTAAAATCGTAAATCTCAATTCTATCAGGTGCTATTTTTTGGATACTTTGAAGTACAGAAACGGTTTGGTCTGTACTCCCATCATTAGCAAAAATGATTTTACTTTCTGGAATTAAATTAAGTAGTTTTTCTACTTCATTTTGATGAAGTCTCTTCTCCTCATTATAACAAGGAATAATTATATACAAATTTGACATATTTCAATAGACTTAAGCGTCGTCAAATATACAATATACCTTTTATAATCTCTTATAAAATAAGATGAGAATTCTCAAAAAAAATAGCTATTGCTTCTTTGGAAAAATTTTCAAAGTAAATAAGAGGTCTTCATCTAGCATTATTTCCTTTATTTCAGGCGCTAGATCATCCTTTAAAAAAGGGTGCTTGATCTTAAAATCAAGTACCCAATAATTTTCGTCTTTTACTTTTTTATTTTTGATTTTCAAAGGGTATTGTGCTTTTGCTCCTTGAAACGCAATTATTGCAATTAAATCTTCTGTCTTTGGTGTTGACTTTTCAACAAAAACTTGGATTTCAGAAAATTTTTCTGTGAATAAAAAGAAATTACTATGGACAAAAGCATTATACGCATCTAACTCCTCTCCCTTTAGGTTTGAGATCGTCAGTTTTGTAACATCAATAATAATATGAGCCCTTTGTATTTTTTCATCCTTTAGACTCAGAATACTTCCGTCTTTAATCGCTATTTCTCCATGGACTTTCTTTTTGCCTTTTGTGGCAGACCAGAATGTGCTACTTTTTTTTGTATCTACTAAAAATTCTTGAGATTCATTTTGTGCAAATAGAGGATTGAGCCCAAAAATTACGGCTAAAACGAGAAGTATTTTTTTTATCATTGACGTATTTTTTCTAGAAGTTGGATTAAACTTTGTTTTTCTTGTTCGCTCAAGTTACGCAAACTTTCTTCAATAAGAGACAAATGCCCTGGTGTAACATTCTCCAAAATATCCATTCCTTTTTTTGTGATGGTAATTTCCACCTTTCTTCTGTTATCTTCACAAAGTTTTCGATGAACATATCCTTTTTCGATAAGTTTATCAACAAGTCTTGTGGTATTACTCATTTTTCGAATCATACGGCTTTGGAGCTCCAAAAGACTTAGTGGAGTACCCAAAGATCCTTTCAGTATTCTTAAAACATTATATTGCTGAGCAGACAATTTGAATTGTTTAAAAAAATATTCCTCAGAATACTTAATAGACTCCGCCGTGTACACCACATTTAGTGCCGTAGAGATATCAAGTGCATAGGGATCTTTTGAACCCAAAATGTTCTCAATTGTGTTAATTTCTCCTTTCATATCAGTATAGTTTTAGATGTATTTACTTTCAAAGGTAATAAACTTTTCAGTATATGATATCACCGTGATTTAATAACTAATTTTAGGGAAGTATTATTCATTGGGTTAATTGAAAGGCCTTTAGTGTTCCGATTGGTAAACAAATATACCTCGTCATAATACAGCGGAATTAATGGTGCATGCTCTAAAACCACAGCTTGTGATTCCCTATAATTATCTATTTTTTTAAGAGTATTTGAAGTTTTTACTAATTTTTTGTAAATATAATCAAATTTTTTGTTATAGAAGTGCGTATAGTTCGGTCCGTTTGGAGCCCAGTTTTCGCTAAAAAATAACGAGAGATAATTTTCTGCGTCGGGATAATCGGCAATCCAACTGGCTCTAAATATAGGTGCTTGCTGTTTAGAAATCTTCTGTCTTAGAGTAGATGGCGGATGTACCTTAATTTCAGTTCTTATACCATGATTTCCCCAGCTATTTTGTATGTATTCACAAAGATCTAAATAGGAGTTATTGGTATGAATTTCGATCACAGGACTTCCTTTTTTAGCATATTCTGCTTGGCTCAAAAAATGCTCGACACTATCTTTGTTGTAAAAAAAGACTTTTTCATCAGAAAAACCCAACAATCCCTTTGGAATAAAACCATTTTCTGCGGGATACCCAATGTCATTTCTGATAAACTTCATCATTAATCTTCTATCAAATGCAAAGTTTAGGGCTTTCCTAAAAGCTCGATTATTGTATGGATAAACAGCATTGGAATCGACTAAGATTCCTAAATATTCTGTATTCAGATAACTGTTTTTTTGAAGTCGTATTTTTTTTCTATACTTTTCTTGAAGTTCCCCATCTTTATCAAGAATTTCATCCTTATAAGAAGCATCGATCCCCGAAATGAAATCGATATTTCCTTTTATAAATTCTAAAAATGCGGTTAATTTATCTGGGATAAAAGAAATAGATACAGCATCTAAATAGGGTAAAGAATTTCCTTGTTTGTCTTTTTCGAAATATATTGGGTTTTTTCTCAACACCATCTTTACTTTGTCTTCCCAAAGTTGATAATGAAACGGACCAGAGCCTAAAGGTTTTTCCCAATAAGTCTCTCCAACTTTTTTATAATGTTGTTTTGAAATTGCTGCAGCATATTTCATGGTCATTAAAGATAAAAATACTGAATTAGGACTCTTTAGTTTAATCTGTAATTCATTTTTTGCCAGTGCCACAACTGATTCAATATCCTTAGTTATCCATTTCCCAGGAGCAGCAGTCTTTTTGTCCATCAAACGCTTTATCGAAAACTCAAAATCTTCTGCTTCAAGTTCTATTTTCCCTATTTCGGGATGGTAAAATTGCACGTCTTCTCTAAGGTAAAATGTATAATATAAGCCACTGGAATCTATTTCCCATTTTTTAGCAACGGATGGAACGACCCTCAAGGAATCATCAAGTTCTACCAAATTACTATAAAGCATATTGCATACCCAAATATGCGCTTGATTTTTAGCAAAAGCAGGATCTAGTGTGAGAATATTTGATACTTCATTGTACCGAAAAATCATTTTATCCTTTTGTTCTCCACTATTTTGACAAGACAAAACTAGGAGTAGAACCAATAAAATCATTAGTTTAGAAAAATACTTCTTGATAATCATCTACTTAAAATTATAAAAAAACAAATATAAAGCTCCTAAAAGAAATTTATGCAACAAAGCTTTCTTATCCTTATTTTGAGATTTCTAAAGCCAATACTTTGTTTTTTTAATTTAATTTTGCAACTTTATAAATTCGCTAAAAGAAAAATAAAATGCTAAACGGAAAAACAGCAATTATTACTGGAGCCACTCGTGGTATTGGTAAAGGTATTGCACAAAAGTTCGCCGAAAACGGTGCCAATATAGTTTTCACTTATGTTTCATCAGAAGATTCTGCCAAAGCTCTTGAGCAAGAATTAAGAGGTATGGGAGTAGATGCCTATGCTATCAAATCAGATGCTTCTGATTTTCAACAAGCACATGACCTAGTAGAAGTTGCTCTAGAAAAATTAGGTGGTTCTATTGATATCCTTGTGAATAACGCAGGAATTACAAAAGATAACCTTTTGATGCGTATGAGCGAAGAAGATTATGATAAAGTCATGGAAGTGAATTTGAAATCTTTATTCAACCTTACAAAAGCCGTTCAAAGAACCATGCTTAAACAAAGAAAAGGTTCTATTGTTAATATTTCCTCGGTAGTAGGTGTAAAAGGAAATGCAGGACAAGCAAACTATGCCGCTTCAAAAGCTGGAGCTATAGGTTTCTCAAAATCTATCGCACTTGAGCTAGGAGCAAGAAATATCCGTTGTAATGTAATTGCTCCAGGATTTATTGCCACAGAAATGACCGATAAACTCCCTGAAGATGTAGTAAAAGGATGGACAAATTCTATTCCTTTAAAAAGAGCTGGACAACCTGAAGATGTTGCAAATGTTGCCGTCTTTTTAGCTTCAGATATGTCTGCTTATGTTACAGGACAAGTAATCAATACTTGTGGTGGAATGCTTACCTAAAAAGTAATCTTGAGCTTTTGGCTTTATTATTGGATAAAACCTTTCTCTCAAATTAAACGGATTTAAAAATTATGGATAATAGAAATGGAGATTTAAAAGACAGGACCTATCGTTATGCCTTACAAATAACAGAATTTTGTAGGAATAATTTGAAAACGAATGAAGTTGATCAACATATTTGGAGACGATTAATGAATCATGCCACAGAAATAGGATTGATTACTCGCTTAGCTTTTAAGAGTAGAAATAGTGGTGATTTTCAAACAAAGTTGAAAAATATTATCCAAAATGCAGATACTTGCATTTATTGGCTAGAACTTTTGTATGATCTTGATCAAATAGCAGAAGACGACTTCAATGAATTCAGCTCTGAAGCTTCGGAATTGATTGCCATTTTTATTTCTATTTCAAAAAAAACAAAATCCTCATACTAAGCTAAAAGCATGAATACGGCTTTAACAAGTTTTTTGGGGACAACAGGAATATTGATATTTCTATTGTCCCTTTTAGTATCTTTTTTATTTTATCACTTTTTCTCGAAGAAAAAGCTGGGAAAAGTTCTCAAGTCAATTCTAATTTTATTGAGAGCATTCGTATTCTATTTTATTACCCTTCTTCTTTTCCCATGGGAAATAACACAGGAACAAACAGAACAGTTTAGAAAGAAGCTGATTGTTTTGGAAGATATTTCCAAATCTACACTTCAGAACCGCTTTTTTGACTGGAAGCCGTTTCTAAACAAAACTAAGTTTAGAAATAAGGCTACTTCCCCAGAAGTTGTTTCGCTATTTTTTGGAGAAGATATTTCCAAAGATTCTACAAAAACAAACGGCGACTTCACAAACATATCCCATGCTATCAATGAGCTAAATCAGCGTTATCATCAAGACGAAATAGCTGGAGTAGTTCTCGTTTCCGATGGGATTTACAACCAAGGATATCATCCAAAATGGCTTTCGCCGAAACCTTTATTCCCTGTTCACACTATCGGAATGGGAGATACTACCAAACACCCAGACCGAAGCATTTCTAGATTATTTGCAAATCAGTTAGCATTTTTGGGCAATGATTTTCCTTTAGAATTTGATCTAAAAATACAAGATTACACAAAGCAAGCAGCTCATATTTCTGTAAAAAATCAAAAGGGAAAAACGATATATTCTAAAAAATGGAAACCAAAAAAAGAACAGGATTTCTTTAGCGAAAAAATTTTCATAGAAGCCAAAGAAAAAGGAAAACAAAAATATCAAGTTTCTATAGAAATTCTTGATGGCGAAAAAAATATTAAAAACAATATTAAAAACATCCAAATTGAGGTAATCGATGCTTCATTTAAAGTACTATTTGTGGCGTCGGAAATTCACCCAGATCACTTGGTGCTTATTAATTCTCTAAAAGGAAATCTTGATTTCAAAACAGATCTTGTATCAAAAGAGTTTGAAAGTATAGATCTTAAAAAATATGACATTATTAGCTTTTTGGGATTCAAAAAAAATACGATCCCACTCTTTCAAAAAACATTGGAACTAAAAAAGCCTTTTTTATTAAAGCTTTCCTCACACTCAGATAGACAAAGCTTACAAAAAAGTGCTCCAGAGTTTGTAAAACCTGCACAAACTACTTTTATTACGAGCCAAACGGAAGCAGCGCTTGAAAAAGATTTTAAGAAATTTGAAATCCCAAAAATTTGGAATAAAAAACTCGACGAATTCCCACCTCTTCTAAGTCCATTTATCCCGATCCAGACCACGGCACCTACCACAACATTGCTCTCTCAAAAAGCCTTTGGACAAAAAACCAATAAGCCTTTAATTAGTTTTAGTAAAAACAACCAAAATGCATTTGCCATAATTGAAGGAGAAGGTTTTTGGAAATGGCGAATGAACTATTTTCAAAAAGAAGAAAATCATCAAGACTTTGATTTATTATTCCAAAATATTTTCAGGTTACTAGGGATTCAAAAGAACAAAAGAAAAATCTATATTCAATTTCCAAAAAGAAGCTTCGTGAATACGGAGAATATCCTAGAAGTTTTGACTTACAATGATTCGTATGAAGCCGTAAATAAAGATATTTTGGAGCTCAAAATCACTTCTCCAAAAGGAAATAAGATTAATCAAACACTCGATAAACTTGATGGAAAATATCAGAAAAACTTGATCTTTGAAGAAATCGGAATCTATACTTATCACATTATAAAAAATAAGAAAACGATTTACTCTGGTACTTTTGAGTCTTTAAAAAACGATTTAGAACTTGAAAACCTTCAAGCTGATCATCAATTATTACGTCTAATTTCCAAGGAAACTAATGGACTATTTTTCAGTTTCAAAAACAAAAAAGAACTCATTAAATTCTTAGAAAGTCAAGACATCAGAAATGAATCTTATACTCTTACGAGTGCTAAAAGTTTATTTGACTTTTGGGAAATACTACTCATCATTCTCACCCTTGCATTACTCGAGTGGTTTATTCGTAGATATTTTGGTTTGTTATAGAAAGTTATTCTAACAGTCCCTTAGCTTTTTCCCAGATTCTCTTACTTTCCTGTTTGATTTGTTCTCCTTTTTCTTCAATACCTTCTGCGCTGGAATACTTTTCTATTTTTTGAATAATTTTTTCTACTCTTCTTTTATTTTCAAATATTTTTTCGACATGTGGAACTTTTTCATCTTTTAAGACCTTTTCCCAATTCACCTCTGCCAATATAGAAAAGAGATATTTACTGGCTACTTTGCTTAAAAAATATTTATCAAAAACTCCATTAAGCATATCGTCACTCTTCCGATTCTTTACATATTCAATAGATTCACGAAAATGTTTTTTCTCCCTTTGAGAAAAAAATTTACTTTTTTCGAGTTTACTCATTGCCAAAATTGCCTTTTCAGGCTCGTCATTTTTTAAATAAAAATACGTTTCCACTCCCCATATTAACTCATTATCCACACCTAACGCATGAGCGTCATTTATTACTACCTCAAAATCTTCTAAAGCCCTTTTGTCATCTATTTCTCTCTCCATCATCAGTCTATTCATCCCTCTAAATAAATGGTTAATAGCGTGAAATTTTTTATAAGTAGTCTCGTCATTCAGATGCCCCCATCTGAAAAACATTCGCGTATAACGTAAGTCCATTTTTTGGTTTTCGTTTAACCAATTAATATTTCTAGATATCTCATCCTCTGACAAGTAAAATAGACCTTTTTCAAAAAACAAGAATGCTCTACAGAATTGTAATAATCCTTTAATTTCAGAATCAGGTAATGACTCGGGGTTAGTCTTCGAACACTCATATAACGAAACCTCTTTCCCTAAGTCTTTACTAAACAACACCATAATACTCAATAAAGCGTGCTCTATATTTTGAGCTTGAATTCTTTCTTCACCCTGCATAAAAGGCTCTGATCTTAGATTCGAATCTCCATAAACAAAATTTAAGGACTCTATAAGCGTCGGGAAAATATCTTCATCCGTTTGTATAACAAACTTTTTTAAACTGCGATAAGTTCGATACATTTTTAGATAATCCAAAACAGTTAAGGATTCTAGATCATCAACTTCGTTATCTAACATCACCTCTGAAACAGACTGAAGATCCTTTTGAAAATCTTTTAAATCATCAGAAAGAGGATCTTTTACAGCCGAGGATCTTATCGCTATTTTACCAAATTTATAAATCAGAATTTTATCAGATTTTAAACTGCCCGCTAATTCTTTCTTATCTTTTTCCAATAAATATTGGTCTGAATCTTCTTCAAAAGTGCAACTAACCTGTAAAAATATGATAGCCAGAGAAACCAAAAGAGAATAATATGATAATTTCATTCTAATTAAATTTTAATTCGAAGACAATTTTAAGCAAAAAATACCGAGTTTAAAAATATCCAAAACAATAAGACCCTCCTTACTAATCTGTTAAATAAATAGATGATACCACAAAGGCAATAAACTATTAATTTTAAATATTTTCATCAAAAATGAATCAAAAATGAATCAAAAAAAACTTTTACCTAATTATAATCGTACCTTTGCAGATTAATTTTAAACAACCACAATGGACAACCCATTTTTAGCATTAGGCTTGGATGAACGTTTGGTGGCAGCAGTTGGAGACTTAGGATACGAAAAACCGTCGGAAGTACAACAAAAAGCCATTCCTCATCTACTTCAAGATCAGTCGGATCTTGTATCATTGGCACAAACAGGAACAGGAAAAACCGCAGCGTTTTCTCTCCCATTATTGCAACACATCAACACGAGCAAAAAGCACATACAAGGTGTTATTCTTTCGCCAACAAGAGAATTGGCATTGCAAATTGCAGAAGACATCAAAAGCTTTTCCAAGTACTTACCAAAAATAAAAGTGGCAACTGTTTATGGTGGAGCAAGTATTGAAAACCAATATCGCGATATTAAAAGAAACCCGCAAATCGTAGTTGCCACACCAGGTCGATTAAAAGATATGCTCAAGAGAAGAATGATTAAACTTGAAGAAATCAAGGTTTGTATTCTCGATGAAGCTGACGAAATGCTTAATATGGGTTTTAAAGATGATCTTGATTTTATTCTAGACCGATGCGGTGAAGAAAGAAATACATGGTTATTCTCGGCAACTATGCCACCAGAAGTATCAAGAATTGCTAAAGAATATATGAGCAATCCTTTTGAAATTACTTGTGGTAGAAAAAACGAAGGAAGTAATAATGTAGCACACCAGTATGTGGTTGTTCAAAACTTCAATCGTTATCAAGCTCTCAAAAGATTGATTGATTTCCAACAAGATATGTTTGGTGTTATTTTTTGTAGAACACGTCATGAAACACAAGATGTAGCTGCAAAATTAATCAATGATGGATATAACGCAGGTCCTCTTCATGGTGATTTATCTCAGGCTCAAAGAGATACCGTAATGGGGCATTTCAGAAAAAGAAATATCCAATTTCTAGTAGCAACAGATGTGGCAGCCAGAGGAATAGATGTAAATGATATTACACACGTAATTCACTACAAACTCCCTGAACAAATTGAATCTTACACACATAGATCTGGTAGAACAGGAAGAGCAGGTAAAAGCGGAATTTCGATTTCTATTACGACTTCTAGTGAAAGAAAAAAGATTAAAGCTATTGAAAGAGTTATCAAAAAAGAATTTGATAAAGTTCTCCTTCCATCGTCAAAAGATGTAGCGAACAACAAGTTGATGCAGGTAGTTAACAAGCTTAAAAACCAAGAAATCAACGAAGAATTAATTTCCAAATACACTTCTTACCTTAGTGAAGAATTTGATGCAGTATCCAAAGAAGAATTGCTTCAAAAATTCGTTACCATGGAAATGGAAATCTTCTTGAAGGGGGTATCTGATGATGATATCAACCACAAAGGACAAAGAAATGATGAACGAGGAAGCGGAAAAGGAGATAGAAAAAGATTCTATATCAGCATTGGAGAAAAAGATGGTTTTAAATCTTGGACAGAACTTAAAGACGTCTTGAGAGAAACTACAGGTCTTGGAAAAGATGATTTCACTCATGTAGATGTAATGAAAACTTTCTCTTTCTTTACTGTAGCATCAAGAAACGAAAAACTTGTTTTTGATAAATTTAATGGTTCTACCTGGAAAGGCAGAAATGTGAGTGTAGAACTTACGAAAGAAAAAAAATCTCGTCCAGGACGAAGAAAAAGTCCCGAAAGAAGACGTAGAAGAAGAAATTAGTTTATTTTTAATGAACGAAATTGAAAACCGATTAATCAATTAATCGGTTTTTTTTTACAATAACTTTTCGAGAATATCCTTTTTATTTGACTTACAGAATACTGTACTTTATATTTCAGTTCTTCAGACCAAAAATAAGATTCTCGAAGGGGAATATCTATCTCAAAAGGATACAAAATGGAGCAAAAAAAAGACATCGCTGTTGAGGATCGTTTTATTGATTTAGAAAAATTAATGGAATCCAAAAACCCAGGAATTACCAAAAAAATTCCAGGTTTTATCATTCGTTATCTCAAAAGAATTCTTCATCAAGAAGAAATTAATCAAATCATTATAGAAAACAAAAAACTCAAAAATGAGGCTTTTTGTGAAAATATTATTCAAAGATTTGGAATTAACCTAGAAGTAGAAGGTATAGAAAATATTCCTACTAAAGGTGGTATTATTTTAGCTGCTAACCATCCACTTGGTGGAATGGATGCCTTAGCTATTGTTACGATTCTTAAACCTATAAGAAAGGACATTAATTTTATTGTGAATGATTTACTCTTAAATCTAGAGAACCTTAAAGAAATGTTTGTAGGTGTGAATTTACACGGTAAAAAATCGGCTAAAAGCCTAGAGAAAGTCAATGAACTTTTCGCCTCAGACAAAGCTATTTTTCTTTTTCCTTCTGGATTTGTGAGTAGAAAAATTAAGGGAAAAGTAAGAGATTTTGAATGGCAAAAGACTTTTGTTTCAAGATCCAAGCGTTATGATAAAGCCGTAGTTCCTGTGTTTATAGATGGAAAACTGAGTAATTTCTTTTATCGCTTAGCAAATATCCGTACCTTTCTTGGAATAAAGGCGAATATTGAAATGCTCTATTTGGCTCATGAACTTTTTAAACTCAAAGGGAAAACCGTAAAAGTTCGTTTTGGAAAACCTATTCCTCATACTACTTTTGATAAAAGTAAAACGGATAAAGAATGGGCAAACCATGTTAGAGAAATTGTTTATCAATAAAAGAAAAACAAGATGACTACCCAAGAAACAGATTTAAGTTATATACATCCTCCCATAGATAAAGCCCTCATAAAAAAAGAGCTTAACCAAGAACGCTTCGTAAGAAAAACGAATAAGCTTGATAACGAAATTTATATTATTAATGCCCAGAATGCTCCTAATACTTTAAAGGAAATTGGTCGCTTACGAGAAATCACCTTTGCCTCTTCTGGAGGAGGAACAGGTAAAGAATTGGACCTAGATTCTTATGATACTTCTGCCAATTGCTATCAACAATTGATCGTTTGGTCTCCAGAAGAAGAAGAAATTATTGGAGGGTATCGTTATATTCTCTGTAAAGATGTACTAGATACTAAGCCTCTTGAGCTTTCTACTATCAATTATTTTGATTTTTCTGAGGATTTTAAACGATTGTATCTTCCTTATACCATAGAGCTAGGAAGATCTTGGATTCGTCCAGAATATCAACCAAATCAAAATCCCAAAAAAGGGCTTTTTGCCTTAGATAATCTTTGGGACGGACTGGGAGCTTTAGTGGTGAGACATCAAGACGAAATTCGTTATTTATTTGGGAAAGTAACCATGTACAAGGATTACCAAGCAGAATGCCGTGATGCATTGCTTTATGTAATGAAATATTTTTTCCCTGATAAAGATCATTTGGTAGAACCGAAAATGAGTAGAGGGCTGACTTCCAATATTACTCAATTTAAGGGCGCTCTTCAGAATGTAAGTAACTTTAAGGAAGGGTATAAATTCTTGAAGAGTTTTGTAAGAGAACGCAAAGAAATGGTACCCCCACTTATCAACTCTTATATGCATCTTTCAGATACTATGAAAACTTTCGGTACAGCTTCAAATCCCGATTTTGGAAATGTGGAAGAAACGGGAATTTTACTGACTATAGATGATATTCACAAACATATTTTTGATCGATATACTCAGTCTTACCGAGAAGAAAAAAATCGATAATACTGTAAGAATAAAAACAAAAACACCACCAAAAAAATAGATTTTTTTGGTGGTGTTTTTGTTTTTCCTATATTTTGGAAAATTGAACTGTATCAAAAGATTGAGGATTCCTAATAGGTGTTGCGAATAAGCATTCTGAAAAGAATAAATATAGCACCTAATAATAGCATCGTAACCTTTTAAGCTTCTCCTTTGGTCCCCATATAAGGCATATTCATTGTGTTTGGCACACCACTTCCAGCAGGAACTTTATCCTCAATTACACCAAAAGCTTGTTCATAGTTTTGAACATTTTGTTGAAGTGCCGCAAGTAATCTTTTGGCATGAATAGGAGCCATAATCATTCTTGACTGAACTTTTGCTTTAGGGACATTAGGCATCATATTTACAAAATCTAATACAAACTCTGATGGCGAATGATTGATGATTGCCAAATTGCTGTATTGTCCATTTGCTGTTTCTTCTGTCAGCTCTATGCTGATATTGTTTTCGTTTTTGTTATCTGACATGATTGATTTATTAATCGTTTTTTTTCGTTTTCCGAATTTACATTATTTCTTAAAAACAAAAAGGCTACCTAGTAAAATAGATAACCTTTTCTAAATATCATAATTGTCTACAACAATTCTCTATATCGATATCTCTTTTGAATAGAAGGATTTAGCCTTTATTTATTCATGTCTTAACAACAAATTTACAATATAATAAGTTCAAAATCATTCTCACAAGGAGACAAACCCATCTCTGGATTAAAATGAAGATTCCAAGTATAATTAAGTAAATACTCATGTGCCAGCACATCAGACTTTGTTTCATACAACACTTGATCGGAAGAAGGCGGAGTGGTAACAGGTTGTGGAAAATTATTTACACTTATTTTTAGTTTCCCTTCTTCCTTATTTACAGTAAACCTAAGATAGTGTTTCCCTGGTTCCAAAAATCTAAAAGTACCTGAGAAAATATCCTTAAAACGCTCTTTACCAAGACTAAAAGGAAATGTCATGGCTAATTTTTCTCCGCTTCTAAGCCCACAAGTACTAGGAGTGCTGCTTAGAGATTCTTCTGCAGATTTCTTTTGATAAGCGTAGAAGATTCTGTTGATGTTTCTATTACTTCTTTAGAGCATGATTGAATAGATAACATTGAGGTAAATAATATAGTAATGCCTATAAAAATAGTTCTCATAATAAATTATTTTGGTTATAAATTAAATAATAATAGGAATAGGAATAACAGAAACTTCGATAAACAATCCTATTTCACGGACAAAATGCGAAAAATAGCCTTAAAACAAAACAATCCATGAAGATGATTCATGGATTGTTTTTTTATTATGGGTAAACTTTTTTTATTAGTCTTCTGCACGAGAAACTTTAAGTTCTTCATAATGCTTGAAACCAGTTCCTGCAGGAATTTTATGTCCTACAATAACGTTTTCTTTAAGACCTTCTAAGTAATCTACTTGTCCTCTAACAGCTGACTGGTTCAGTACCTTTGTTGTTTCCTGGAAAGATGCTGCAGACATGAAACTCTTTGTTTGAAGAGAAGCTCTTGTAATACCTTGTAATACTGGCATTGCCGTTGCTGGCTGTGCATCTCTGTATTCCACAAGTGCTAAATCTTTTCTTCTTAATTTTGAGTTTTCATCTCTCAACTCTCTTAGAGAAATCAACTGACCTGCATGAAGTTCTTCAGAACCTCCTGGGTCTGTAATTACCTTCATTGTAAAGATCATATCATTTTCTTCCAAGAAATCATTTTTGTGTACCAATGAATTTTCTAAGAATTTAGTATCACCAGCATCCAAAATTTGAAGCTTACGCATCATTTGTCTAACAACTACCTCAAAGTGCTTATCGTTGATTTTTACCCCTTGTAGACGGTAAACCTCTTGGATTTCATTTACTAGGTATTGTTGTACTGCTGTAGGTCCTTCAATAGCTAAGATATCTTTTGGAGTGATTGCTCCATCAGAAATTTTTCTACCTGCACGAACATAATCATTTTCTTGTACAAGAATCTGTTTAGAAAGCGATACCAGATATTTCTTAATCTGCCCTGTTTTTGATGTTACAATTACCTCACGGTTACCTCTTTTGATTTTTCCGTAAGAAACCATTCCATCAATTTCAGATACAACAGCAGGATTCGATGGGTTACGTGCTTCAAAGAGTTCTGTTACACGTGGAAGACCCCCGGTAATATCTCCCGCTTTAGAAGTAGATCTTGGCATCTTTGCAAGAATGTGTCCTGCGCCTACTTTTTCTCCTTCATCTACGTTGATATTTGCACCTACTGGTAGGTTATATGATCGGATAAGTTCTCCTTTAGAATCTACGATATTAATCGTTGGAACTTTTTTCTTATCACGATTTTCCTTAATAATTCTTTGGGTAAATCCTGTTTGCTCATCTGTTTCTTCAGAGAAGGTAATTCCTTTTTGAAGATTCAAATATTCAACAGTTCCTTTAAATTCTGAAAGGATTACGGCATTAAATGGATCAAACTCACAGATTACATCACCCTTTTTCACTTTGTCTCCATTCTTCACTTGTAAGAAAGATCCATAAGGAATCAAGTTATTGGCAAGTACAATTCCTGTTTTCTCATCCACTAATCTCATTTCTCCAGTACGACCGATAACTACATTACCTTTCTTACCATCTTCAGATTTTGTTTCAACAGTACGAACATCTTCAAACTGAATAATACCGGCACGTTTTACAGCAATCGTATTTTCTTGTGCCGAACCTCCGGCAACCCCTCCAACGTGGAAGGTACGAAGTGTAAGCTGTGTTCCTGGTTCTCCAATAGACTGCGCTGCTATAACTCCTACGGCATCACCTTGTTGAGCCATACGGTTTGTGGCAAGGTTACGTCCATAACAGTTTCCACAAATTCCTGATTTAGATTCACAAGTAAGTGCAGAACGGATTTCAACAGAATCGATATCTGCAGCTTCTATTTCTGCAGCAATTTCTTCAGTAATTTCACCACCTTCAGTTACAATGATTTCTCCTGTTTCTGGGTGTTCTATATCGTGTAGTGATACACGACCAATGATTCTTTCAGAAAGCGTTTCAACGATTTCCTCGTTTTTCTTCAAGGCAGTTTCTACAAGTCCTCTAAGCGTTCCACAATCTTGCTCATTAATGATAACATCTTGTGATACATCTACAAGACGACGAGTAAGATATCCTGCATCGGCTGTTTTAAGGGCGGTATCGGCAAGACCTTTACGCGCACCGTGGGTAGAGATAAAGTACTCAAGGATCGAAAGACCTTCCTTAAAGTTTGAAAGGATTGGGTTTTCGATAACAGCTCCACCATCAGATCCTGATTTTTGTGGTTTTGCCATTAGTCCCCTCATTCCTGTAAGCTGACGAATCTGCTCTCTAGAACCCCTTGCTCCAGAATCTAGCATCATGTAAACTGAGTTAAATCCTTGTTGATCTGTACTCAGAATATTCATAGCTGTTTCTGTAAGTTCGGCATTGGTTTTTGTCCAAACATCAACTACTTGATTATATCTTTCTTGGTTGGTAATAAGACCCATCGAATAGTTATCGATAATTCCGTTTACCGTGTCTGTAGCATTTGCCACCATTTTAGCTTTCACTTCTGGGATAATGATATCTCCCAATGAGAAAGAAAGTCCACCTTTAAATGCCATATAATATCCAAGGTTCTTAATAGAGTCTAGGAAATTAGATGTGGTAGGTACATCGGTAATTTTTAATATTTTACCAATATTATTTCTTAAAGCTTTCTTAGTCAATACTTCATTGATAAACCCTACTTCTCTAGGTACTACATCATTAAAGAGTACTCTACCTACTGTAGTTTCAATCAATTTAAACTTCAACTCACCATCTTCAAGAACGTTTACTTTACATTCAATAATAGCGTTTAAGTCTGCTTTTCCTTCGTTGTAAGCTATTCTTACTTCTTCAGCTGAGTAGAATTTAATTCCCTCTCCCTTAATTGGGTATGCAGGAGTATTTCTTCTACCTTTTGTCATATAGTAAAGCCCCAATACCATATCCTGAGAAGGTACTGTTATAGGTGCTCCGTTTGCAGGGTTCAAGATATTGTGTGAACCGAGCATCAATATTTGAGCTTCCAAAATAGCCTCTGGTCCTAGCGGTAAGTGAACGGCCATCTGATCCCCATCAAAATCGGCGTTAAATGCCGAACATGCCAATGGGTGAAGTTGGATTGCTTTACCTTCTATAAGTTTTGGTTGAAATGCTTGGATACCCAATCTGTGCAGTGTTGGAGCACGGTTTAGTAATACTGGGTGACCTTTAATAACATTTTCTAGAATATCCCATACAACAGGATCTCTCCTATCGATAATTTTCTTTGCAGATTTTACGGTTTTTACAATTCCTCTTTCTCTTAGTTTTCTAATGATAAAAGGCTTGTAAAGTTCGGCTGCCATATCTTTTGGAATCCCGCACTCATACATTCTAAGTTCTGGTCCTACAACAATTACCGAACGAGCTGAATAATCTACACGCTTACCAAGTAAGTTTTGACGGAAACGCCCTTGTTTACCTTTCAAACTATCAGAAAGGGATTTCAATGGTCTATTTGAATCCGATTTTACTGCCGATGATTTTCTAGTATTATCTAATAGAGAATCTACCGCTTCTTGGAGCATACGTTTTTCGTTTCTCAAGATTACCTCTGGAGCTTTGATTTCCATCAAACGCTTCAAACGGTTGTTACGGATAATTACTCTACGGTAAAGATCATTTAGATCTGAAGTAGCAAAACGACCACCATCTAGTGGTACAAGAGGACGTAATTCTGGTGGAATTACAGGAATCACCTTTAAGATCATCCATTCTGGTTTGTTTACAATACGTTTGTTTGCATCTACAAACCCTTCTACTACTTGAAGTCTTTTTAGTGCTTCGGCTTTTCTTTGTTGAGAAGTTTCGTTATTTGCTTGGTGACGCAAATTGTATGAAGTTTTCTCTAGATCTATTGTTGATAATAAATCGATTAATGCCTCAGCTCCTAATTTTGCAACAAATTTATTAGGGTCATTATCTTCCAAGTATTGGTTTTCCATTGGAAGCGTATCTAAAATATCTAGATATTCTTCTTCTGAAAGGAATTCCAATCTTGTCAATGGCTCACCTTCGGCATTTTTTGCAATACCTGGATTAATTACTACATATTTTTCATAGTAGATAATTTGATCCAACTTCTTTGAAGGAAGTCCTAATAAATATCCTATTTTGTTAGGCAACGAACGGAAATACCAGATATGAGCAACAGGTACCACTAACTGGATATGTCCCATACGCTCACGTCTTACTTTCTTTTCTGTTACTTCTACCCCACAGCGGTCACAAACGATTCCTTTGTATCGGATTCTTTTGTATTTCCCACAGTGACATTCATAATCTTTGGTTGGACCAAAAATTCTTTCACAGAAAAGACCTTCACGTTCTGGTTTATATGTACGGTAGTTAATCGTCTCTGGTTTAAGAACTTCACCTTTTGATTTCTCGATGATATCCTCTGGAGATGATAAACTAATTGTTATTTGATTGAAACGGCTGTTTACCGCTGATTTATCTTCTTTTCTTGCCATAGTCTTGAAGCTTAATAATTAAAAAGAGCTATATCTAGGTGCCCGAAGGCACCTAGCACAGTCATCGTTATTCAAAGGTTATTTTAAGTCCTAACCCTTGAAGTTCGTGTAGCAATACGTTGAATGACTCAGGGATACGTGGTTCTGGCATGATATCTCCTTTTACGATTGCTTCGTAAGTTTTCGCCCTTCCGATTACATCATCTGATTTTACCGTAAGAATTTCTCTAAGAATATTAGAGGCTCCAAAGGCTTCGAGTGCCCAAACTTCCATTTCTCCAAAACGCTGACCTCCAAATTGGGCTTTACCTCCAAGTGGTTGTTGTGTAATCAACGAGTATGGACCAATAGAACGTGCGTGCATTTTATCATCTACCATGTGTCCTAGTTTCAACATATAGATAATACCTACGGTAGCTGGTTGGTCAAATCTTTCTCCTGTAGATCCATCATACAAATGCGTGTGTCCAAATTCTGGTACACCTGCTTCTTTTGTATAATCGGTAATTTGATCCAATGAAGCTCCATCAAATATTGGCGTTGCGAAGTTCATTCCGAGCTTCTCTCCTGCCCAACCTAGTACAGTTTCATAGATCTGTCCAAGGTTCATACGTGATGGTACCCCAAGTGGGTTCAATACGATATCTACAGTTGTTCCATCTTCTAAGAAAGGAAGGTCTTCTTCTCTTACGATACGGGCAACAATACCTTTGTTTCCGTGACGACCTGCCATCTTATCTCCTACTTTCAGTTTTCTTTTCTTAGCAATATATACTTTTGCCAATTTCAAGATTCCTGTTGGTAGTTCATCTCCTACTGAGATTACAAAAGAACGTCTTTTCTTTTCCCCTTTGATTTCACTTTTCATCTTACGATAATTGTAAATCAATTGGTCAACTAATTCATTCTTTTTATCATCTGTAGTCCATCCTGAAGTAAGAACAGAGTTATAATCTTCAATTGCATGAAGTAGTTTTTGGGTGAATTTTGTTCCTTTCGGGATAATTTCTTCTCCAAGAGTATTCACTACTCCTTGAGAAGTTTTTCCGCTAAGGATCTTAAATAATTTTTCAACCAAAGTATCTTTTAGTGCTGCAAACTGAGCTGCAAATTCAGCATCTAGCTCTAGCAATAATTCTTTATCTCTTGCTCTACTTTTTCTATCTTTGATAGAACGTGAGAACAATTTTTTGTTAATAACAACCCCTCTTAATGATGGAGAAGTTTTTAAAGAAGCATCTTTTACATCACCAGCTTTGTCTCCAAAGATTGCTCTTAGTAATTTTTCTTCTGGTGTTGGATCTGATTCTCCTTTTGGTGTAATTTTTCCGATAAGGATATCTCCTGGTTTGATATGAGCACCTACTCTAATCATTCCATTTTCATCCAAGTTTTTGGTTGCTTCTTCGCTTACGTTTGGAATATCCGCAGTAAGTTCTTCTGGTCCAAGTTTAGTATCTCTTACTTCTAAAGTATATTCGTCAATATGGATAGAAGTAAATAGATCTTCTCTAACTACACGCTCAGAAATTACGATGGCATCCTCAAAGTTGTATCCTTTCCAAGGCATGAAGGCTACTTTAAGGTTTTTACCTAAAGCAAGTTCTCCATTTTGGGTAGAGTATCCTTCTGTAAGAACATAACCTTTTGTTACTCTTTCACCAACACTTACAATAGGTACTTGGTTAATTGAGGTACTTTGGTTTGTCTTTTGGAATTTGATCAATTTATATTCTACAACAGAAGTATCAAAATTGATTAATTCTTCTTCTTCTGTTCTATCGTAATCTATCACAATCTTATTGGCATCCACAAAAGTAACCACACCATTTCCTTCAGCTTTTATCAAGATTCTAGAGTCGAGTGCTACTTGCTTTTCAAGACCTGTTCCTACAATTGGAGCCTCGGCTTTAAGAAGTGGTACTGCCTGACGCATCATGTTTGATCCCATCAAGGCACGGTTGGCATCATCGTGTTCTAGGAAAGGAATCAATGAGGCAGATACAGAGGCGATTTGATTTGGAGCGATATCCATATAATCAACATCTTGAGGTGTGATAATTGGGAAATCTCCCATTTCTCTACCTTTTACTCTTTGCTCTATAAAGTTTCCTTTTTCATCAAAAGCAAGGTTTGCTTGTGCAAATTTCTTTTGTTCTTCCTCTTCTGCACTAAGATATCTTGGTGTTTCATTGATGTCTATAATACCATCTCTAACTGGGCGGTAAGGAGTTTCAATGAATCCCATTTTGTTTACTTTGGCAAACACACATAGTGAAGAAATCAAACCAATGTTTGGTCCTTCAGGTGTTTCAATAGGACACAGTCTTCCGTAGTGTGTATAGTGAACATCTCGAACCTCAAAACCGGCTCTTTCTCTAGAAAGACCTCCAACCCCTAGGGCAGACATTCTTCTTTTGTGAGTTACTTCAGAAAGTGGATTGGTTTGATCCATAAACTGAGAAAGCTGGTTTGTTCCGAAGAAAGAATTAATAACCGATGATAATGTTTTTGCATTAATCAAATCAATAGGTGTAAAGACTTCATTGTCTCTTACGTTCATTCTTTCACGGATGGTACGAGCCATACGAGCCAATCCGATTCCGAACTGGTTGTAAAGTTGCTCTCCAACGGTACGTACACGACGGTTACTCAAGTGATCAATATCATCTACTTCTTCTCTTGAATTAATCAAACGAATCAACATTTTAATGATGTTCAAGATATCTCCTTGTGTCAATACTTGTTGATCAAAAGGAATATCTGTTCCCATTTTTTTGTTGATACGGTAACGTCCTACTTCTCCTAGACTATAACGAGTCTCTGAGAAGAATAATTTTTCGATGATTCCACGAGCTGTTTCTTCATCGGGCGGTTCTGCATTACGCAGTTGTCTATATATATGTTCTACCGCTTCTTTTTCAGAATTGGTAGGATCTTTTTGTAGGGTGTTATGAATAATGGCGTATTCAGCACTGTTTGCATCATCTTTATGAACCAAGATTGTTTTGATATCTGCTTCAAGGATGATTTCTGCTGTATCATTATCGATTTCTACATCACGATCCAAAAGGATATCGTTTCTTTCGATAGATACTACTTCTCCTGTATCTTCATCTACGAAGTCTTCAAACCACGTTTTGAGTACACGAGCTGCCAATTTTCTTCCTTTAACTCTCTTTAGAGAAGATTTATTGACTTTTATTTCTTCTGCAAGGTCAAAGATTTCGAGGATATCTTTATCTCTTTCAAAACCAATAGATCTAAGAAGGGTTGTTACAGGAAGTTTTTTCTTTCTGTCAATATAGGCATACATTACCGAGTTGATATCTGTAGCAAACTCGATCCATGATCCTTTAAATGGAATTACTCTTGCTGAGTAAAGTTTGGTTCCGTTAGCATGGTAACTTTGTCCGAAGAAAACTCCAGGAGAACGGTGTAATTGAGATACAATAACACGTTCGGCACCATTGATAACAAAACTTCCTCTAGGAGTCATATATGGAATAGTTCCTAGATAAACTTCTTGTACGATTGTCTCAAAGTCTTCATGCTCTGGGTCTGTACAATATAGTTTTAGCTTACATTTTAATGGAACGCTGTACGTAAGTCCACGTTCTATACATTCCTCGATGGTGTATTTTGGTGGATCTACGAAATAATCCAAGAATTCAAGAACGAACTGATTACGAGTATCGGTAATCGGGAAGTTCTCCATAAATACTTTGTAGAGTCCTTCTGAGGTTCTTGCTTCATTTTTGGTGTCCAGCTGAAAAAAGTCTTGGAAAGACTTGATTTGGATATCCAATAAATCCGGAAAAAGGTGTTCCGTTTTTACGGTTCCGAAGCTGAAACGCTGACGTTGTAAGGTCGAATTTGTATTCAATTGACAAAAATTTATAGGTGTAAATTGAGAACGGCGTGTTTTTAAACACAAAAGGGTTTAGGAGTCATAGAGACTCCTAAACCTTGAGATTTTGGGCAGTGAGGGCTTATTTCAACTCTACTTCTGCTCCAGCTTCTTCTAGCTGAGTTTTCAAAGCTTCAGCTTCGTCTTTTGGAATTCCTTCTTTGATTGGAGCTGGTGCACCATCAACGATTCCTTTAGCTTCTTTTAGTCCAAGACCTGTAAGTTCTTTTACAAGCTTAACTACTTTAAGTTTTGATCCACCTGCTGCTTTCAAGATAACATCAAATTCTGTTTTTTCTTCAGCGGCATCTCCACCTCCAGCAGCTGGTCCAGCTACTGCTACAGCTGCTGCTGCAGGCTCAATTCCGTACTCTTCTTTTAGGATTTCAGCTAACTCGTTTACTTCTTTTACTGTAAGGTTAACTAATTGTTCTGCGAATTCTTTCAAATCTGCCATGACTCTGTTTTTAAGTTTGTTTAAACAATGATTTATTTTGTTTTAGAGTGCGTACACTATAGGGTTGTTATTCTGGACGCTCTTGAAGCGTTTTAACAATTCCTGCAAGTGTACTACCACCTGAAGAAAGTGCAGAGATAACGTTTTTAGCAGGAGATTGAAGTAATGTAACGATTTCTCCAATAAGCTCCTCCTTAGACTTAAGACTAGCAAGAGTCGAAAGCTGGTCTACTCCTATGTAAACCGACTCCTCTATCCAAGCCCCTTTGAACAAAGGTTTTTCTGTTTTGTTCTTTTTGTTAAAGTTTTGAATCATCTTTGCTGGTAAGTTTGCTGTTTCGCAAACCATCAAAGATGTATTTCCTTTAAGTGATCCGTATAATTCTTCGAATTCTTTGTCTTCGATTTGCTCCATGGCTTTACGAAGTAAGGTATTCTTAATTACTTGGATTGAGATTCCGCTATCAAAACAAGCTCTACGAAGATTACTTGATTGTACGGCATCCATTTCACCTATATCTGCTAGATATATAATTTTGTTGTCCTCTAAAATCTGTTTTAGAGCTACAACTTCTTGATGCTTTTGTTCTTTAGTCATTGCCATCTTAGTATCCGATTTAGAGGTTTAATTAATATGACTTAGTGTCTACTTTCACTCCAGCTCCCATCGTACTAGATACGGCTACGCTTTTTACGTAAGTACCTTTAGCAGTTGTTGGCTTAAGTTTCATGATCATAGCCATTACTTCTGCAGCATTCTCTTCTAGTTTCTGTGCATCAAATGATACACGACCTACTGTAGTGTGAACGATTCCAGTTTTATCAACTTTAAAGTTGATTTTTCCACCTTTTACTTCTTTTACTGCTTTTGCAATGTCCATTGTAACAGTTCCAGTTTTTGGGTTTGGCATCAATCCACGTGGTCCTAAAATACGTCCGATTGGTCCAATTTTCCCCATTACTGAAGGCATTGTAATGATTACATCTACATCAGTCCATCCTCCTTTGATTTTGGTGATATAGTCGTCTAATCCTACATAATCTGCCCCTGCGTCTTTAGCTTCTTGCTCTTTGTCTGGTGTACAAAGTACTAAAACTGTTTTATCTTTACCTGTTCCGTTAGGTAAAGTTACGACACCTCTTACCATTTGATTGGCTTTTCGAGGGTCCACTCCTAATCGTACTGCCAAATCTACTGAAGCATCAAACTTCTCTGTAGAGATTTCTTTTACGATTGTTACTGCTTCTCCTAAACCATGCAATTTAGTACTATCGAATTTAGATGCAGCCTCTTTTTGTTTTTTAGTCAAACGTGCCATGTGTATGTTTAATAATATGTTTATGCTGGCATGTCACCTGTTACGGTAACTCCCATAGACCTTGCTGTTCCTGCTACCATAGTCATTGCTGATTTTACGGTAAAGCAGTTTAAGTCTTGCATTTTGTCTTCTGCGATTGCTTTAACTTGATCCCAAGTCATTTTAGCAACCTTTTTTCTGTTTGGTTCTGATGAACCGCTTTTTAGCTTACATGCTTCTTTTATTTGCACTGCAACTGGAGGTGTCTTTACGATAAAATCGAAAGACCTGTCAGAATATACAGTAATAACAACTGGAAGTACTTTCCCAGCTTTATCCTGTGTTCTGGCGTTGAACTGCTTACAAAACTCCATGATATTCACACCGTTTGCCCCTAATGCAGGTCCAACTGGTGGTGATGGGTTTGCAGCTCCTCCTTTTATTTGAAGCTTAATAAGACCACTGACTTCTTTTGCCATGATTCTTTTTTGTTAAAAATAATATAGTTAGGACTCTTTTTCTACTTGCATAAAGTTCAACTCCAATGGTGTTTTTCTTCCGAAAATCTTCACCATTACTTTGAGTTTTCTCTTTTCTTCATCGATATCTTCGATGACTCCGACAAATCCATTAAATGGTCCGTCGGTTACTTTTACAGTTTCGTTAATTGTGTAAGGGATTCCTACCATTTCAACTTTAGCAGATAGTTCATCTACTTTACCAAGGATTCTATTCACCTCGTTTTGTCTTAATGGCACAGGGTCTCCTCCTTTCACAGCTCCTAAGAAGCCGATAACTCCTGTAATGCTTTTAATAATATGAGCTACTTCTCCTACAAGGGCAGCTTCTATTAGTACATATCCTGGGTAATAGTTTCTTTCTTTAACTATCTTTTTCCCGTCTCGTACTTGATATACTTTTTCTAAAGGAACTAATACTTGAGAAACATAGTCTCCCATTCCTAAATGAGATATTTCTTTCTCAATATATTCCTTTACTTTTTTTTCTTTTCCAGAAACAGCACGTACAACGTACCATCTTTTTTTTATCTCAGCCATGCTTTTAAAAGAGTAAAATTGATAAGATTATTTCAAAAAGCCGAGAATTGTTTTTAACACAAACAATACGCCTTGATCCATTCCATATATCACAAGTGCAAAGATAAGTGTAGCAATCGCTACGACTACGGTACTACTCACCAACTCTTGTTGTGTTGGCCAAGTAACGTTTTCTTTTAATTCGTTAAAAGATGCTGTGATATACTCTAACATAACTTATCTTTTTGTATTGTTCGTTTTGCACGGGTAGAAAGACTCGAACTCTCAATAACGGTTTTGGAGACCGACGTGTTACCATTACACCATACCCGTGTTTGTTTTTTACTTCTAAAATCGGGGAGCAAAGATAGTAAATTATTTTTGCTCCCCAAAATTATTTTTTGTAAGTTATTTCTTACAAAATTTCTGTGATCTGACCTGCACCTACAGTTCTACCACCTTCACGGATAGCGAAACGCAATCCAATGTTAAGTGCTACTGGGCTAATCAAGTCAACATTAATTGTCAAGTTATCACCAGGCATTACCATTTCTACTCCATCAGGAAGACCGATCTCTCCTGTTACGTCTGTCGTACGGATGTAGAATTGTGGTCTATATCTCTTGTGGAATGGAGTGTGACGTCCACCTTCTTCTTTTTTCAAGATATATACCTCAGCTTTAAATTTGTCGTGTGGAGTAATTGATCCAGGGGCACAGATTACCATACCTCTTTTGATTTGATCTTTATCCAACCCTCTCAATAGTAGTCCTACGTTATCTCCAGCTTCTCCTCTATCAAGGATCTTACGGAACATCTCAACTCCTGTGATTGTAGAAGTTAATTTTTCAGTTCCCATACCGATTAATTCAACAGCATCTCCTGTGTTAGCAACTCCAGTTTCGATACGTCCTGTAGCTACCGTTCCACGTCCTGTGATTGAGAATACGTCTTCTACTGGCATCAAGAATGGCTTCTCGTTGTCACGTACTGGTTCTTCAATCCAAGCATCAACGTTATCCATCAATTCTTCGATTGTTTTAACCCACTTGTCTTCTCCATTCAATCCTCCAAGAGCAGATCCCATGATTACTGGTGACTCGTCTCCGTCGAATTCGTAGAAAGAAAGTAGTTCACGTACTTCCATCTCAACTAGTTCAAGAAGTTCTTCGTCATCTACCATATCTACTTTGTTCAAGAAAACAACGATACGTGGTACACCTACCTGACGACAAAGAAGGATGTGCTCACGTGTTTGTGGCATTGGCCCATCTGTTGCAGCAACTACCAAGATAGCTCCGTCCATCTGTGCAGCTCCCGTTACCATGTTCTTTACATAATCGGCGTGACCTGGACAGTCAACGTGTGCATAGTGACGATTGTCAGTTTCGTACTCTACGTGTGATGTGTTAATTGTGATTCCACGCTCTTTTTCTTCTGGAGCGTTATCGATCTTATCAAAGTCTCTTTGCTCTGCAAGACCTTTATTAGCCAATACTGATGTAATGGCAGCAGTAAGTGTTGTCTTACCGTGGTCAACGTGACCAATCGTACCAACGTTTAAGTGTGGTTTGTTACGTTGAAAAGTTTCCTTAGCCATGATTGTGTTCTTAATGATTATACAAAAATTAAACTAATAATTGGTCTGTCAGGCTAAATTGTTTGACAGATCAACAATCGTGGTGGGAGCAGGATTCGAACCTGCGAAGGCGTAGCCAACGGATTTACAGTCCGTCCTCGTTGACCGCTTGAGTATCCCACCATTGCATCCCAATTTCTTAGGCTTGCTTTAGTGTTTTATGAGCCGATGAAGGGACTCGAACCCCCGACCTGCTGATTACAAATCAGCTGCTCTAGCCAGCTGAGCTACATCGGCACAAAAAAAGTCCCTACTAATAGGGACTGCAAATCTACAAAAGATTTATTTTCCAACAAACATTGAAAATTATTTTTTTCAACATTTTTTAAACTGACATTTTATCTTTGTGTTTTATCAGCATTCTTCTGAGGGCTTCAGAACACATATCTGCCGATTCTTCAAAGGATTTGCTCTGCTTTTTTACCACAAACTCATTTCCGGGCACATTCATTTTTATTTCTACTACTTTATTTTCTTTTTCATTTGGTGATTCTAATTTTAGGTAAACATTAGCATCAACAACCTTATCATAAAACTTTTCAAGCTTATCTAGCTTTACTTGGATAAAATCTACTAATTTTTGATCTACTGTAAATCCGTCTGGTTGTACGTTTATTTTCATACTGTGTCATTTTTTAGTTCCACCACGAGGGTGAAAGGATTTATATTCTTTTAATAATCGCTCTTTAGAATTATGCGTATAAACTTGGGTGGCGCTTATACTGGAATGCCCCATGCTTTCTTTGATGGATTGAAGATCCACCTCTTGGTTCATCATCTCGGTTGCATAACTATGTCTAAGAACATGTGGCCCCTTTTTTCTTCCTTTAGCGACGTAACTAAGATAGTCATTTACGAGATCATAAACAAATTTTGGGTACATCTTTTTACCTTTTTTAGTAAAAAATAATGCTTCGCAGCTGGAGAAATCTGATGCCTTTTTTTCTTCTAAATAAAGCCTCAAGGCTCTAATGAGCTCATTTGTAAGATATACATATCTTTCTTTATTTCCTTTTCCTAATATTTTTATCTGTTGTCTCGAAAAATCTATATCTCTTTCTTTAAGATTGATTAACTCAGCCCTACGAATGCCCGTGGAATACAGCAGAAGTATGATTAAGTAATCTCTCTTTGCCAATAACCCTTCTCCATAGATTTCCATTTCTAATAGTTTTGCTATTTCATCATTATGATAAAAACTTGGGAGTCTTTTGGGAACTTTCAGAGCTTTTAAACCTCTGGCGGGATTATCTATTCTTGTATTTATTTGTTGAAGAAATTTGAAATAAGCTTTTACCGAAGCTATTTTTCTATTAATACTTCGTATTGCCAGTTCTTTTTTCCGCATCCACACGATCCAATATCGCATCTCTTTATTGGATACATTTTCTTGTGCCAACTCTAGCTCAGATGAAAGGAAAAGCAAAAACTGCTCTATATCTTTAATATAAGCTACGGCAGTATGCTCGCTATAATTCTTTTCTATGAGTAAATACTCTTTAAAAGCCGATATCTCGTTGTGTGTTGTCAATAGGATGTTAATATTTTTGTCTGATAGAATTTTCTGAGTTTTTTGGTGACCTATCCTCATAAGGTATCATGAGCTAAAACCAATTGTTCTCTTTTCTTGTGTAGGTTCTTCCGCTCCACATTTTGTCATAATAATCGTCAATGGGATCCCTACTAGGTCTTCCGCAAGTAGCTGAAAGATTTCTCCTTTTGTTCTTGTTTATATCTTTTTTCGTTCGAGAATTATGCAAAGGAACTTTTCCTACGATATCTGTTATAGGAAAGTCGCTGGCATCTTCTAATATGATCACCTCACCCAATTTGTTGGATGCGAGAAATACATTAAGAACAAAAGTCTTTTTTTCTAGGTACAAAGGGAAATTCAAAATAGCCAATCCTTGCTCGGCTTCTATTTCTAATAATAATTCTTCTCTTCTTGTAAAGGGTAAATCAAGTTCAAACTCCCCATAAGCATCTGTATAAGTTTTAATAATCAATTCTTTTTTGAAGATTATCTTCACCACTGCGCTCTTTATTACGTTACCATTCAACAAATTCTTGACTTTTCCCTTAATCTTGAATACTTCTTTATCATTTTCTTTTACAGATACGTATTCTACTTGGTTGTGCTGGTGTTTATTTAACTGAGCCTCCGCCCAAGTGGGAAACAAGCCTAAAGCCAATAAAGCAGCCGCCGCAAATCTTTTGGTAAATGAAAACTTGGGGAAAATATATGCTTTTGCTTCTGTTTTGTGCTCGTCATAAACTCCACATATATCATTGCCAGATTGTGCAATAATCTCCACAGTTTCCTCAACCGACTTTCCTCTAAAATCTACAAGGTTCTTATTACAACCTCCACAATGGATTCGTTCTTGGTCGATTTCCATGTCCGAAAGATGTAAATGGCATTTGTTTATGGGGAGTTTTTTCATATTATTCTCTGTTTAATTCTTCTCTTGTGAAAATTCTCCCACTCCACATTTTGTCAAAGTTTTTTTGATCTGTCCAATCCTTTAAGCCTACTATTACGGGTTCTCCTAGAAAACCTTCGACAAGCTCTACAGAAATATTATTAGTCGCTTTTAATTTTAGTTCAATTTTTTTGGTTTCAAAACTAATAAAAGACACTTCTACCCTAATTTCCTTTCCTAATTCTTTTTTGGGAAGCTCAAGCCTAAAAGAACCATTTATATCCGTAGCGGTGCCTTTGATTATGTCTTCACCTTTAAACAAGACAACATTGGCTCCATAAAGCACTTCGGCTGTACTATCTTTTACACTCCCTGTAATAACAACAATATCATTCTTTGTATTAGAACTTTGAGTAATCTGATACTGTGCCGTAGAATCTTTTTCCACCAACTGCGCCTCCGCCCAAGTGGGAAACAAGCCTAAAGCCAATAAAGCAGCCGCCACAAATCTTTTAGTAAATGAAAACTTAGGAAATACATAGCTTTTTACCACTATATCTTTTTTATGATAAACTCCACAAACTTGGTTTTGGGATTTTTTTAGAATTTCGATGGTTTCCTCAACCGACTTTCCTCTAAAATCTACAAGGTTCTTATTACAACCTCCACAATGGATTCGTTCTTGGTCGATTTCCATGTCCGAAAGATTCAAGTGGCATTTATTTATGGGGAGTTTTTTAGGCATATTATATATATTATGAGCAATCTAATTTACTAAAAAAACATGTAAAACCCACAAAAACAATCTAAAACTAGGATTTACTCTTCAGTAGGGATCCGAATTTTTTAAAGGTATTACTAATAAATTTTGGTGCTTTTAATCGGTATCCAAAGTAAATATTAGATTCCAACTGGACATCATTAAAGGCATAATCTTTTTTAGGGTCTATATCGGCATTACTCAAAGCCGTTAATGCAATTCCTGAAAAAAAATATTCTGAGTGGTAACCAAACTGGGCGATAAAATTACTTTGAAATACAGGGTATCTTAGCCGCTCTGATAAAGAATGATCATCAAATCTATTTTCAACCTTGGAAACTCCTGCTCCAAAACCTAAACCTACTAAAAGATTGAATTTTTCATTAAAAACATGATTATGCACATAACTACCGAGCAAAGAAAATTGATTTCTAAGTCTAAGCTTATAATCTTCATCTACTACATTCTCATATCGTGAACGAATAAAATACGCTCTCAACAACCAAGATCCCATAGTTTTTTTCTGTCGTTCATTAAACATGATATAAGATCTGTTTGAAAATTTCGGATTAAAACTATACGCCAGCTCCGCATGAAGATGTGTTTTTTTAAGGTCCTTAAAAATAGTATAAGATTCTATTATGTTTGGATTCTCAGCATTGTGGTTAGACTGATAAAAACCTGTAACATTATCCAGTTGGATGCGTCCAAAAAATCGATTTGCAAATACATTCAACCCAAAGTTAAAAGTTGAGGATTCTCCTTTTTCTAAATCATCGTTATTAAATGGTAAATAGTCGGGAGCAAAACCTACCGTAATTGCTAAAAAATCATGCTGAACGGTGAAACGTAATCGCAAATTTTCATTGGACTTAAATTCCAATTTTTCATCTTGCGTTTCCACTTCAAGTGCATCAAAACCTTGTTGTAATGCCATTCTTAGAATCAGCTTATCTCTAAAAGATTCTATATGTGGATTTTCTTTCTTTTTGATTTCCAAACTTGTCTCTTGTGCCTTTGCCGTAAGGAGCAGAAAAGAAAGTACAAAAAGTGAAAGTGACTTTGAAAACAAAAATTTCATACAAATTTGTTGGAAAAAAGGTTTGTATCTAAAAATTCAAAGTACGTATGATATTTCGTTTCTCTGAATTCCATTTGGTTCTACAACTTTAAAACAATTTTTTAAAACGGAATAACTATTTGAAAATTATGAATGGATTATAACATCATCAAAGTTGAACTTAATATTTATTTGAGATTGATCATACTTTCTAAAAAACTATGTTATTTTGCTAAAAAAAATATGACATCCATTCCCAAAATCATTCTCGGATCTCAATCTCCTAGAAGGAAAGAGCTATTTGAAACTTGTGGTTTTTCTGTTGAAATACTCAGCCAATCTATTGATGAGACTTTTAATAAGACTTTGACACCAATAGAGGGAGTAATGGATATTGCCAAGAGAAAGGCAGAAGTATTAGTTTCAAAACTACCAAAAGGTCATATTCTTGTAACTGCCGACACTATTGTTCTTCAAGATGGAAAAATATTGGGAAAACCAAAAAATGAGGATGAAGCAAAAGCTTTTTTCAAAGCCTATTCTGATTCTTTCCATGAAGTCGTAACGGGAGTTTGCATCTATCAAAATGAGAATTTTTATTGTTTTTATGAGCAAACAAAAGTGTATTTTTATCCAATAGATTCCTTAGGAATGGATCAATACATTGCTACGCTATCTTGGAAAGATAAAGCTGGCGGATATGGAATTCAAGATTCTTTTGGAAAAAAATATATCCATAAAATAGAAGGATGTTACTATAATGTTATGGGATTTCCCATGGCACGTTTTAATCAAGAACTCAAAAAATGGCGACAATAAATAAAACACAACAACAATTCTTAAAACACCAAGGACAAACCACGCCTTATTCGATGCTTTTTGAGGTAGAAAGTGCCAAAGGAATGTATATAACCCACCACAATGGAAAAAAATATTTGGACATGGTGGCTGGTGTTTCTGCCTGTTCTGTGGGACATAGTCATCCAAAAGTGGTGGAAGCCGTAAAAAACCAAGCAGAACAGTATATGCATACCATGGTTTATGGCGAATTCATTCAAGAGCCTCAACTGAATCTAGCACTTACTTTTAAAGAATATCTTCCAAAAAACCTTCACACTACTTTTTTTGTAAACTCGGGTGTAGAAGCCATTGAAGCGGCAATAAAACTTGCCAAAAGAGTTACAGGAAAGCCACAAATAGTTTCTTGTAAAAACTCCTATCATGGAAGCACCAATGGGGCATTGAGTATTATGGGTACAGAACATTTGAAAAGTAAATTCCGCCCACTACTTCCCGAGTGTTATCAGATAGAGTATAATAATATTGATAGCTTAGAAATTATTACTACAAAAACGGCAGGAGTGATCATCGAACCCATTCAAGGAGCATCGGGATTTATAAATCCTACCCAAGATTTTCTACAAGCTTTAAGAAAAAAATGCAACGAAACAGGAACTCTACTCATTTTTGATGAAATCCAGACTTGTTTTGGAAGACTCGGTACGATGTTCGGTTTCGAAACTTATGGAATTATCCCTGATGTACTTTGTATTGCCAAAGGAATGGGGGGCGGAATGCCTATTGGGGCTTTTATTAGTTCTTATGAAAATATGATTCAACTCAGTGATCAACCCAGTCTTGGACACATTAACACTTTTGGCGGAAATGCGGTTTGTTGTGCAGCTTCCCTAGCTACATGGAATAGTATTTTGGATGAAAAAATGATGGATTCCATTCTCGAAAAAGAAGCGTTGTTTAGAAAACTTTTGGTTCATCCTAAAATAAAAGCAATACACGGAAAAGGACTGGCACTGGGAATAGAATTGAAAAATGAAGCTTTGGTTCAAAAAATGTTTGACGCCTTGCTGGAAAAACAGATTATTACTTTTTTCTTTTTATTTAATAAAAACGCACTTAGACTCAGCCCTCCTTTGATTATTTCCAAAGAAGAAATCACTTATTTCTGTGAGACTTTCTTGGAGTTATTGGAGAAGATTAACGATTAAAATAAAACCATGAACTTCATCAAACTTACTCAAAATGATATTCTTGAAATTATCCCACTAGTAAAGCAACTGGGAAATAAAATCGACGACCAAACGCTCCAAGAATATTTTCAACAGATGTTTCCCATGGAAAACTATCATTGCTTTGGATGGAAGGAAGATAATAAATTGGTTGCCGTAAGCAGTGTGTGGATTAGCCTAAGACTGTACTCTGGAAAACAAGCCGAAATAGACAATTTTGTGGTTGATGATTCTATGCAAGGAAAAGGGGTTGGAAAAAAGTTTTTAAAAGCACTAGAACAATGGTCTATATCTGAATCTTGCCAAAACCTAGAACTGAATACTTATACTCAAAACCGTCGCTCACATAAGTTCTATTATAGAGAAGGTTATGAGATTTTTGGGTTTCATTTTTTAAAGAAACTCTAGCTGCCGTAAACCATTAAACACAAAAGTTAAAATTACATCATAAACACTTTTGGTATTAAATAAATCTTAACTTTGAGATTATTTTTAAACTTTCTTTTGTTATGAAACAAATTATTTTATCACTTTTCGTGTTTTTATTATTTCCTATTCAAGAAGGAAAATCTCAAAACTGTAATACCAGTACATTACAAAACAACCTCGACAATAACAAACATATTATCTCCGCTGATTTCAACGGTGATGGATACGAAGACATTGTACTTCTAGATTCTTTAGGATTTCACCTTAGTTGGATGAAAAATAGTCCATCAGGTTTTTCAAACGCAGAAAGGCTTGTTGGGGGAGCAAAAATTGAGATCATAGAAAAAATAGACTTCAACAATGATGGAAAAGAAGAAATTCTTTTCGGGACTTCATCCCTCTTATACTATATGTTTTATACTGGAACAGGATCTCAAACCTCAATAGAATTCAAAGAACTGCTAAATGCACCTACTTCTCAGAAATTTACTTCTATTGCCATCGCCGATTTTGATAAAGATGGATACGATGGTTTCGTTATTGGGTCTGAAAGCAAATTGATGTCTTCTTTTGCTTACCGTGCTCTTGCCGTTTTTAACACAGGAACAAATTTATCTAGCGCACTTGTCACCCAAGGCACTTATAATCTCCTTAATGATTTAGCTGTTGGAGATATTTCTGGTAATGGATACCCTGATGTGGCTATTTCAGGTTATTCTGATTTGTGGTTCGAAAACCTCGGAAATAAAACTTTTGGTGCCGAAAAAACAATTGCCTCAGCCGTAAGTAATTTTGCCAGAACAGAATTAGTAGATGCCAATGGAGACTCTAAACTCAATCTTTTGGAGATCACAGGAAGCGGAAAACTTCAATATTATAAAATAAATACTTCGGGATCTGGAACCTTCTATTATCCTCAGACCATTACTACAGGACTTACTAAACTTACCAGTGTTTTTGATAAAGTAACCTACAAAGGAAAAGCCGGTATTCTAACCCTTACAGATGATGCAATCTATTTCTTGGATGGAACAAACAACTATAACAAGGAACTTATTTGCGATGGAATAAACGGACTTGAAGGTGCGGCACTTGTATCTGGAGGAGGAGCAACAAAATTGGTCTTTAGTCAAAAAAATGGAAGTATTAAATCTTTTGATTCTCATATCGGATTAACAGAACTTGACGCTCATACTTTTTGGGTAAGCCCAAATCCTGCCAAAGACCGCATCCTCTTAAATATTGAACAAGATCAACTAAAAGAATCTACCATTAGTGATGAAGCTGGGCGTATCCTTTTGATTTCTTCTAAAAATGAAATTGATATTCAACGCTTGCCTAAAGGCATCTATTTTATTCATTCTACTCTACAGGATGGAACACTTAAGAACACTAAGTTAGTGAAAGAGTAAATTCAAGTAAGTGTAATAGATATTTTCTTAATCATAACAAACCCTTTTTCATTGTAGAATCACCACAATGGAAAAGGGTTTGTTTTTTTTCTTAGTTAAAATTTAGTCTTAGTCAGTTTTTATTGAATATAAATGATAGTCTACTGAACGGAAATTGAAATTCAATTTGTCACCGTTTTGCATTTCATGGCTAATAGCATTACCCGAATAAAATTTTACACTAACCAATTCATCACCTAACTCTATTAATTCATCTAATATAAACTCTCCAGTATTAGGTATTAGACGAACTATCGATCTTTTTACTTTCATTGTAGCTTTTTCATGAGATTTAAAATGCACCAAAATATGATTTCCAGGTGTTTTTTCGTCAACAGACCATCTCATTTTATTTCCACTTTTAGAAATTTGAGGTTTTTGCTCACTCACTAAATTAGAAACTTTAATCGATTTTGGCACATATATTTTATAGGTTTTTTCATCTGAATTCTCTTTAATTTTTAGCGAAATTTCTTTCCCAAAATATTCTCTAAAATTCTCATTTTTATAAGTAAAATGACCTCCATCAGAATTTGAAGTATATTTTTTTTCGTTCAGATAAACTTCTAAATTGTCGGTAGCCTTTCCTGCAAGAGCATTTACCATATTTTGGTTTGCGGGTAAGGACTTTCCGTGATTTGCATGATCAATAACGGTCAAAATATGATCGTAATCAAAAAAGGCTGAATAGACTTGTTTTCCTTCTTTATCTAGCATATTTGCTAATTTGGAAATACTTTTAAGCTGAAATTCTGTTTTAACATTATCATTTTCTCCTTGTAATTCTTTATTACACGAAGAAAGCAATAAAGTAAACACAATGGGTAGAATAAGATACTTTTTCATAATTTGTTTTAAAATTTCATCATTAACAATGATATACCATCTATGGTACTCAAAAAGTAATTGTTACAACTTTATTTCAACGTATTTGTATTCAAAAATATTGCTCACTAATAAAAGGTTCTCAATATCGGTACAATGTAAATACACCTGTATTTTCAAAATATATTTTAATCATTTTTTTTAAATAATTCACTTAATATGAAGGAGTAATATTATCAATAATAAAAAAACTAAACAAGTCTTTTCTGTTAAAAATGATAGATATATGCCAGAATAAAAAAGAACTTGCCATCTCTTAAAACAAATCCTATCATCATTCACAATGAATTAGTTATTTTTGCACCAAATTCAATTTTCGACAATTCATGATTTCAGTAAATAACCTCTCTTTACAGTTTGGAAAACGTGTTTTATTTGATGAAGTAAACATCAAATTTACCAAAGGAAATACCTATGGTATAATCGGTGCCAATGGTGCTGGAAAATCTACTTTTCTTAAAATCCTTTCAGGAGAACAAGATCCTACCAAAGGAAATGTATCTATAGAAAAAGGGATGCGTATGGCGGTTCTTAAACAGGATCACTACGAGTTCGACGAGTTTTCTGTAATGGACACCGTGATGATGGGATACAAAAAACTGTATGACATCATGAAAGAAAAGGACGCCATCTATATGAAACCCGATTTCTCTGACGAGGATGGGGTAAAAGCAGCCGAACTTGAAGCTGAATTTGCAGAAATGGACGGATGGAATGCCGAAAGTGGTGCCGCAACGCTTCTTTCAAACCTAGGTGTTTCAGAAGAGGTTCATTATAGTCAAATGAGTGATGTTTCTGGAAATCTTAAAGTAAGGATTCTACTAGCGCAATCACTTTTTGGAAATCCTGATATCTTATTAATGGATGAGCCAACAAACGACTTGGATATTGAAACCATTTCTTGGCTAGAGGATTTCTTGGCGGATTTTGAAAACACGGTAATCGTTATTTCTCACGACCGTCACTTCTTAGATAATGTGTGTACCAATATTGTAGATATCGACTTCAGTAAAATAAAACAATTTACAGGAAACTATTCTTTCTGGTACCACTCAAGCCAGTTGGCACTACAACAGCGTCAACAGCAAAACAAAAAAATGGAGGACAAAAAGAAAGAACTTCAGGATTTTATCCAGCGTTTTTCTGCCAATGCCTCTAAGTCTAAACAAGCTACTTCACGTAAGAAAGTATTAGAAAAATTGAATATAGAAGACATTGAGCCTTCTTCAAGAAGATATCCTGCCATTATCTGGGAACAAGAACGAGAAGCAGGAGATCAAATATTGAATGTAGAACACTTAGAATCCAATCTTTTCAAAGATGTAAACATCAACCTAAATCGTGGAGACAAAGTAGCTATTATGTCTAAGGATGGAATGATTGTCAATCAGTTTTTCCAAATGATTGCGGGTGAAGAAGCTCATAATCAAGGAGAAATTAAATGGGGAGTTACCACCAAGCAAACCTATTTACCCGTAGATCACCATCACTTTTTTGAGAGCAATGATAATCTTGTAGATTGGCTTCGCCAGTATTCTCCAGAAGACCAAAGAGACGAAGTATTTATCCGTGGGTTTTTAGGAAAAATGTTATTCTCTGGTGAGGAAGTTCTTAAATCCTGTTCGGTACTTTCGGGAGGAGAAAAAGTGCGTTGTATGCTTTCAAAAATGATGCTTGAACAAGGGAATATCCTTTTGATGAACGACCCAACAAACCACTTAGATCTAGAATCTATCCAAGCACTCAACAACAGCTTGAAAGACTTTAAGGGTACGATTATTTTCAACTCACACGATCACGAATTTATCCAAACCATCGCCAACAGGATTATCGAAATAGGACCCAATGGTATGATTGACAAAATGATGCCTTTTGATGATTATCTTGCCGATGAAAAAATAAAAGAACAAAGATTGGCTTTGTATTCATAAATCCACTCTTTTTTATAAAACAAGCTCCATTTTTATGGGGCTTTTTTTGTATTTCATTTTTGAGTAATACCGATTACGGTGTTAATTTACCCATAAGTTCTAGCTACTTCGGGTGCGTTTACTTGGTGTAACATCCCCCTTCCCCCTTCAAAGGGGGCTTAAACAATGAGAAATTAACAACGTAAAAGGTGAAAAAAACAGGTGTTTTGCCTTGGTTTCCTGATAGTGCAACAGCAGGATTAATAACAGTTTTTACCATAAATAGGGATACCTTCCCCCTAACAACCTAAGATTACATATTTTTCTATCGCTGAAATATCAGTTTAAGCTTAAGTTTTTCTTAATAGAAACATTGGTTAGGAACACTTCTTTCTTTGTCCCGTTTTTTCTTTTCCCTATCTTTGACTTCCAAGTAAAAAAAGTACAAGATGATTATATCAAATATAGAAAATGGGGTTTTGACCCTCAAACTCAATAGACCAAAAGTATTCAATAGCTTTAACAGAGCGATGGCAATGGCTTTACAAGAAGCCATTGATGAAGCCAAAAACAATGACGAGGTTCGTTGTATTATACTCACAGGGGAAGGAAAAGCCTTTTGTGCAGGACAAGATTTGGCAGAAGCTACTGCAGAAGACGGACCTGCTCTAAAAGATATTGTTGAGCAACATTATAACCCAATCATTTTGAAAATCCGTGAGATAGAAAAACCCATAATTGCCGCCGTAAACGGTGTGGCTGCGGGTGCTGGAGCCAATATTGCTTTGGCTTGTGATATTGTTTTGGCACACGAAAATGCTTCTTTTATTCAAGCTTTTTCAAAAATTGGATTAATTCCAGATTCAGCAGGAACTTTCTTTTTACCAAGAATTATCGGATTCCAAAAAGCGAGTGCATTGATGATGCTGGGAGATAAAGTTTCTGCCAAAGATGCTGAAGCTATGGGAATGATTTACCAATGCCTTTCTGATGAAGAGTACGAAAGCTCTGTAAATAAAATGGCTGAAAAATTGGCCAAAATGCCTACTTATGGAATCGGACTGACAAAAAAAGCTTTAAACGAAAGCTATTCTAATAATCTCCAAGAACAACTTGATCTTGAGGGTAAACTTCAAACTATGGCAGGAAAAAGTCATGATTTTAATGAAGGCGTTGCCGCATTTTTAGAAAAAAGAAAACCAGAATTTAAAGGAAAGTAATCATGCAAAAAATAGGAATAGTAGGTGCAGGAGCCATGGGATCTGGTATTGCACAAGTAGCTTCACAATCGGGGCACCAAGTAGTACTTTTTGACACCCAAAAAGCGGCATTGGAAACTTCTGAAAAGAAACTCCTAAAAATCCTTGCTCGTCTGGTGGAAAAAGGGAAAATCAGTCAAGAAAAAGCAGATGCCATCCACAACAATATCGAATATGTGGAAAATATGGAAGCGTTCAAAGATTGTGGATTGATCATTGAAGCAATTATCGAAAACTTAGAGATTAAAAAATCGGTTTTTGGAAAACTTGAGCAAATCGTTTCCGATGATTGTATTTTAGCCACCAATACTTCTTCCCTCTCCGTAACATCTATTGCTGCGGCATGCGAAAAATCTGAAAGAGTGATCGGGATTCATTTTTTCAATCCCGCTCCGCTCATGCCACTCGTAGAAATTGTTCCTGCGGTTCAAACTGCCGAACAAACGACCCTAGATGCAAGAAATATGATCGACAGCTGGGGAAAAGTAACTGTTTTGGCAAAAGATACTCCTGGATTTATCGTAAACCGTGTGGCAAGACCTTTTTATGGGGAAGCCATCCGTATATTAGAAGAAGGGAAAGCCAATATTGCTACCATTGATTGGGCACTTACAGAGCATGGAGAATTCCGTATGGGACCTTTTACGCTCACCGATTTTATTGGACATGATGTAAACTATGTGGTAACCGAAACGGTTTTTAAAGAATTTTTCTACGACCCAAGATATAAGCCTTCTTTTTCGCAAAAACGACTGGTAGAAGCGGGAAGATATGGGCGTAAAACAGGACATGGATTCTACAATTATACCGAAGGTGCTGAAAACCCAACAGCTATTGAGGATGAAAAATTGGCAAAAGAAATTGTCAACCGAGTGGTTTTGATGCTCATAAACGAAGCTGCCGATGCTCTTTTCCTTAATATTGCCACCGCAAAAGACCTTGATTTAGCTATGGCCAAAGGGGTAAACTATCCAAAAGGATTGCTTGCTTGGGCTAATGAATGGGGAATAGAAAATGTGTATAATGGTCTGATGGATCTCTACGAAACATACCATGAAGACCGCTATCGCCCTTCGCCGATTCTTAAAAAAATGATCGAAAATGGTGAAACATTTTTGATAGAATAATAAAAAAAGAGCCTTTGAGGCTCTTTTTTTTATTAGCGTATTACGCTCCTTGTGATCGAAGTGGAAAAATAGTTTTATTGTTCTTAGGAAACCAAATATTAGATATAAAAACAAAATGTAATACCGATTACTTGTTCAATACCATTTACTTCATTTCTTCATAAGTAAATTTTCACAATATATTGGCATTGGACAAAAAGGAAAAGTCCAATTTCACTGCGTTCACAATACTGGCTTTTTATTTTATCTTTACCTAAATTTAAAACAATCTTTAAAAATGAAAAACACTTTATTAATCGCGGGAATTTTTATTTCTTTTGGTTTGCACGCACAAAAGTTTGAAAAAATTAAATTTAATTTTATTGATACCATTTTACCTAGTAAACCCATTGAAGATTGGGAAGGTGGTTATCAGTTAAGTTTACGATCAAATTATCCTGAAAACTCAAAACAGGCTGAAATGATGGCAAGAAGTAAGCACAATGAACTGGTTGCAAACTGGGATAATTACCTTGTGGAGCACAAAGCAAATCATGAAGTTGCTGTAAAAGAATATCAAGCCGAAACGGCAAGAAGAAAAGAAGAATATAAAATACAGATGGCAGAATTCAATAAGCTGTCGGGAATGCAAAAACTTCTTCAACAAGACAATAAACCCAAACTCGTTCTGCCTAGAAAACCGATTTATAGAACACCTACAGTTCCTAAGTATCGAAAACCGAATCTTAAAAATGTAAACTTTTTAAACCATAAATCTAAAAAAAATTCTTATCTAAAACTAAAAGGTTTGGTTCAAAAAGAACCTACGGATCAAGTGAAAATCAAGGTTTTTATTCATGATTTTGATATCACAGACATGGTTTACGCACCAAAAAAATTAAACAATACAACTACAACCGATAAGGTTTGGCAAAGAAACCACCGCTCTAGGGTAGAAGTAACTATTATGGTTGAGGGTGAAGAATTCTATAGAGGAATGGTTCCTAAAACCACAGAGTATTCCTCTACTTGGAGCAAAGACCAAAATATTGTAAAAGACGTAAAATCCATTGAAGCTAGAAATATCAATGAGTCTCTTGAACTGACAAATGATTTTATCAATGATTTGATTGGGTTTACCCCAGAAAAAAGAAAAATTAAGATTAAAATACCGATCACAAAAAAACGTGATTTTACGGAGAGCGAACAAACAATTGAAATGATTAATAGCGGTGTTGATAAACTTAAAAACACGCTTTTCCCAGAAAAACTGGATTCTGCAATTGATATTTGGTTAGAGCTTTTGGAAGAAGCCGATTTGGAAGACAAAAAATCTCGTGTAAACCGTAAAGTATTTTTTGCACTTTGTTATGGAATATATGATATTGCCAAACTCACAAAAAATGTGGAAGCCATGGAAACGGTTCTTACAAAATTGAGTAATGTAAAATACCGAACTTTCGAAATGGACAGAACTGACACTATGCGTGAAGAGTTTGATACTTTAGTAAGAAAAATGCAAGCTAATGATATGATGTAGTACCGTTTACGGCGTAAATTTACCCATTTATTTTAGCTTCTTTTGGAGTGCTATCGTAGTGGATCATCCCCCTTTCCCACTTCAAATAGCTTGTCCCGACATTTCGGGAGGGCTTTTGCATTTGGGTAAATTAACACCATAAATGGTATAGTACCACGATGGCATAAATGATATGATACCATTTATGGTGTTTTGCTATAATCACTAACTATCTGATTACAAAAAATCCCCAACAATCAACCTTTGATTTGTTGGGGATTTTTTTTTAGCGAAATAGATTTTTCACCTTTCAATATAATCTGTGAGCAAATTAGGTAGTATAACATAAAACCTAATCCCAGAGAATAATAAAGAACATTAGATGCATCAGCATAACCATATCTAGGTTTGTAAGTACCCAAGTAGGTAGGCTCTAAATAATTCTCATTTCCTTTATTAGTGTTATTATCGTCTCTTCAAAAAAACTGATCTCAGAAATTATGAATAGCTTTTGTTATCGAAATTAACTATTTAACCATAATGATTAAACAGTGGTTTGCTAAAATAATGAAATAATGCCGATACAATACTCTTTTGTTCACATATTTTACTATGGTAACAAAATTAGCGGTGGATCTGCATGATACTCTAAAAATATATTACTTAAAAGTATAACTGATTCCTATAGAAAGTCTGAAAAAATTAAAATTTGAAGATGTTCTGTTTTCTTTTAGAACCCAATGAATCTGTTTAAATTTATTGTACTTAAAGTCCTGATCAATGCGTTGCCCATATCCTTCTGCTCTAGTAACTAAAAAAGACCAATCATTTTCCATAGATAGAAAAGATCGAAAAGATTTATTTAATTGATAAAAGCAAGTGAATCTGTAAATTATTTGAAATTTATGAAACTGAGGGCTATCAGGAAACTCTTCAGTAATTCTTTGAATATATTCGATATTCTTATCCTTATCTAAATATATTTCTGTTTGCTCATTTTTTTGGATGTGTTCAAAACGATAGGCGATACCCAAGCCATGACTCATACTAAAACGTGTATTTGGCACTTCAAAACTTCTTCCTCTAAAAATTTTAAAACCAAAATTATGATGTAAACCTCTTGATAAATAACTCCTTGTCTGTCCCAATTCATGGATTCTCATTATTCTTTGGTTTCGACCAAAGAAGTGTATTAGATTGAAAGACCAATACTTTTTGTTCTTATACCGTCTTATTTCATAAAACATTTCACTAGACAAATATTTTTCATTAACTAAAATCGTATTTTCTAATTCATTTTTCTCTGAAGTATAAGATAGAACTCCTAAAGACGTATTTAGCTCATATTTTTGTGCTTGTATCTGAAAAGAATACAACAAAACAATTATATATAGAACTCTTTTCATTTAATATGATATTCTAAATGAATTCCCATTCTGTACGGAATAAATGTCCATGTGGTAGTATAAGTATTAGGATAGTTTTTTGAGAATTGTTGAATATTTTTCAAATAAAAAGTCTCCATGATATCTACATTTGATTCATAAATACCCTCTAAATAAGAATCTAGATGTAAGCCCAATCGGAACTTATTGAGTCGATAACTCACTCTTATATTTAGTCCTGTTCTTACTCCCAGTTGATTTACTGTCCCCACCGCTCTACTGAAATCAAACAATTCTTCGGTTTTATCTATATATTCACTCAAAAACACAGAATTGGGTTGCAATAATAAGCTTAGATTAAATCCATAGTCCAGAATAATACTAGGGGTGATTTTGTGCTCTTTGCTTCTTATATAATTCAAACCATGTCTTAAAAAACGACGACTGCTTACTCGCTGAGCTCTTAAGACGCCTTGCTGGATTGTTGTATGATTACTCTTAAGGTCTTCATAATAAAACTCCCATAGGAGGGTATGGTTTATTTGTCTTTTCCTAAAAGAAAGCCCTAAACTAAAATGGGTTCTCACTCCATCATTATGGTCTCGATAAGTTAAGTCGTTTTCAGGAGTCCACTTTTCTTTTTCATAATCCGTGATTCCGTAATCAAAAAACTGAAAATGTATATTCTGAGCCTGAAGATCAAGACTCAGAATAATAACTAGTAAAATAAATAAAGGTTTTATAATTTTAAAAATTTAATGGTTTTATAGACTATATCCATAACACTTTTAATATTTAGTGTTCGAATTAAAATTTGATATCAAAACTTATTATAATTCTGATTTTCAACAATAAACAGCTCAAAAATTATACTAGCCGCAATAAATCTAGAAATTATTTGATAAAAACACAATATGTATCGACTAAACCACAAACTATTGGGTTTTTATCATAAACACAACGCTCCAAAACAAATAATACCGCTTACGTTGTTAATTTACTCATTGGTATAATATAATGCCGTTACATTATTAAAAGCCAGTTATGAACGCAGTGAAGTAAGTAGGTAATTTTAACACGTAAACGGTACAACAAAAAAATCCTCATCAGAATGACATTCTGATGAGGATTAGTTTTATACTTATCAACAATTGTTGATAACTAGTGTTTAGACTTTTTAAAACCCTCTAAACCACACTCTAAGAATTGTTTATATTCTTCCACATCGGGTGTATAACCCACAGGGGATGTTAATAACTTTTCATCAGGTGAGATAAGACAATACCATGGTTGAGAGTTGTTTCCATAAGATTCAGTTTGAAGTGTACTCCATTTATCTCCTATTGTTTTGATGTTTTTAACAGCTCCACTTTTCATTTTATAAACCATTTGTTCGTCCTTAGGTAGCTCTACTTTGTCATCAACATAAAGAGATATCAGAACATAATCTTGAGCTATTAAATCTTTAATTCCATTTTCTGGCCATACATTATCTTCCATTTTTCTACAATTAACACATGCATGTCCCGTAAAATCGATCAAGACAGGTTTATTTACCTGCTTAGCGTAAGCCAACCCTTCTTCATAATCATGAAAACAGTTTAACCCTTGAGGACAATGTTTTGGATAAAAGATACTATATCCTGGAGATGGTGCCAAACCACTCATTAAACTTTTTGGAATATACGTTTCTGTTTGCTCACTTACTCTAAATCCTGTAACAAGATATGCAGCGAAAAGGAAAAATGACGCCCCGATAATCCAACGAGTTGGTGTAATCTTTTTCAAAGGAGAATCATGTGGAAATTTTATCCAACCGAATAGATAAACAGCTGCACCTAAAGCACACAATATCCAAATTGCGTAGAAAACCTCGTATTTTACTAAGCCCCAATGCTGAACCAAATCTGCGTTTGATAAAAATTTAAATGCTAAAGCTACTTCGGCAAAACCTAGAATTACCTTTACTGAGTTTAGCCATCCTCCAGATGAAGGCAATGAATTTAACATACCTGGAAACATTGCAAATAGAGCAAAAGGTAAAGCAAGAGCCAAACCGAATCCACCCATTCCTGCCGTTAACAACATTGCTCCACCATCACTTGATAAAGAACCCGCTAATAAGGATCCTAATATCGGACCTGTACATGAAAATGATACTATTGCCAAGGTCAATGCCATAAAGAAGATTCCTATCAGCCCTCCAGAATTAGAAGCAGTGTCTGCTTTATTCGCTAAACTTGACGGCATAGTAATTTCAAAATACCCAAAGAAAGATATTGCAAAGACAATAAATACAACAAAGAAAATCACATTGAGTGTTACGCTCGTTGATATTTGGTTAAGAATATCTGGTGAGATATTATCTAAAACATGGAAAGGAATACTCAGGATTAAGTAAATAGCAAATATGAAAAAACCATATAAAAATGCATTTTTCTTTCCTTTCTTTTTATCTTTTGATCCCTTTGTGAAAAAACTAACTGTTAAAGGTATCATTGGAAAAACACATGGTGTTAACAATGCCAAAAGACCTCCCAAAAACCCCAAAAAGAATACTCCAAAAAAACCTTTACCTTTTGTTTCTTCAGCTTTTACGGTACACTCAATTACTGGTTTTTTTAAATCAATACTCTCAACAACAAATGGATTCTTCTCCCCTTCTTTAAATTCAATTCCACCTACTAGTTCTTTTAATGTAAGTTTCTCTGTTTTTGGGTTAAAGATAAAATCTACATATTCTGGTGGAAGACATTGTTTGTCATCACAAACCATAAAATAGATATATCCTTTTACGAGGCTATCAGGGTTGATTATCTTAATTTTCTGCTCAAATTTTGCATCATGCTCAAAGAAGCGTAATTCCATTTCAAAATTTGGATCATACTCTTTTTTGAGTGTTCCAGATTCTTTTAAAGAACCTACAGTTTCCACAGTCCCTTGAGATTCAATAGCAATTTCTGTAGGAATAGGTCCTTCTGCTCCACCCAAATCTGATGAATATAGATGCCAATGATCTTTAATTTCGGCATTGATAATTAAATTATATTCGCCTTCACCTGTTTTTTGGCTGTCAAAAGTCCAATCCACTACTTTTCCCACTTGTGCAAAGGATACCCAAGTAGTGAGCAGTACTAATAGCGTAAGGATTCTTTTCATAGAATAATGTTTTAATGGTTTTATTTCCTTCGGAAAATAATTGGTTAAGATATATGTTCTTTTTAGTCTTTCGAAATTTTTAGTTCCAAAATTTCACCTTCTTTCAAATTTGCTAAAGCTCGTTTGTCTTTTCGGTAACCTATCACCCAAAGAATTTTCTCTTGATCACAGAGTAACCAAGTAGCATCTTTTTGTGGAATATCCATTTGCAAAGAGTTTAAAAAATCTTTCAATTTCTTTTTCCCATGAAACTTTTCAGGGTAAAAATAATCTCCTGATTTTCTTTTTCTTATTTCCAATGGAAATACCAGTTTCGTTTTATCCAAACGAATACTCAAGTCTTCGACCAAAATACGACTTTCTATAGGAAGTTGAAATTCGTTTTCCGTGGCTTTTAACTCGTTTTCACAAATGGTAAAACTGTTTTTTTCTGTTATCGATAAATTTTTTAGATAGTATTTTTGCCTTCCAACAATGAGCTCAAAACTTGTTGATAACAGTTTTTTCCCGGTTTCTAAAAAGGGCAGTTTTTCTAAACTATGCTGATCTTTAAAACCAAATTGAAAGAAAAAATTGCTTAAAATGAGTTTATTTTGTCCTATTGTTCTTTTTTCGATACTAAAACCAAAGGGCTCTTTTGCTAAAAAACGATGATTCCATTCTTCTTGTTGCAATTCCAAAAGGGCTTTCTTTTGAGCTATATCTTCAAGTGATTCTTTAAAACGGATTTCTAGATTGGGAAAAATTTCCTTGAATATTGGAATCGCAAGGTTTCTTATTTTGTTTCTAGAATAATCATTCTTGGCATTAGAAAGATCTTCGCTAAAAGCAAGTTTTTTGTCCTGAGCAAACTGTTGTATTTCTTCTTTGGAAAAAGTCAATAAGGGCCTAAAAATGTCTGCCTTTACTCTATTTGAAATTCCATCCAATGCAGAAAAACCATTTCCTCTTGCCAATCTAAACAATACCGTTTCAATTTGGTCATTGAGGTGGTGTGCTGTTAATATCGCACCATTTTTACTGGTAAACTCTTGAAACCACTGATATCTAATCTCTCTAGCAATTTCTTGGATTCCTCCCCCTTCTTGTTTTTTAATAGCCTGCGTATCTACTTTTTTTGAGTGAAAAACAATATTATTTGCTACACAAAGTTGGCTCACAAAATTTTCATCGGAATCGGAATCGTCCCCTCTTAACTGGTAATTTACATGAAGTACTTCAAAGGAAATATGATGCTCTTTCAACAAATAAAATAAAACCACCGAATCCACTCCCCCGCTACAAGCAAGATAAATTTGCTTGCCCTGGAGATATGGCAGGATTTCGTTTTGCCAATATTTTTGGAATTTCGTTTTCATAAGTGGTGAAGCTAAGATAATCAATTAAAATTGTATCAATTTGTCAATTCCAGTGTTTTTTCACCAATAAGCCCCCTTTGAAGGGGGAAGGGGGATGTTACACAGAGTGTATAAACAAAATAAAACTTCTTAGTCGATTTCTCAAAAAGTTGCAACATTCCCCTTCCCCTCCCGAAAACCGGGACAAGCTCTTCAAAGTGGGCTTGAATTGTGATTGCCATGGGTAATATTCCCAATAAGCCCCCTTTGAAGAGCTTGATTTGTGGTTGCCATAGGGAAATGTTCTCGATACAATTTCTTTTCCGTTTCTCTACAAAGAAATCACTCGAACTGACATACTCGATACAAGTTCTTTTCCGTTTCTCTACAAAGAAATCACTCGAACTGACATACTTTTTTCTACAAAGAAATCACTCGAACTGACAGGTAGACAGAAATATTATTCGTGAATAAGACGTTCCCACGTCATTGTTTCTCTCTCTCGGAGGTCACGGATATAGTATTTTTTTTGATACACTTGGTTAGCGATTTTCTCTTTATAATCTGGTCTAAAAGGTTTTCGGTCTCCATAAAAATCAATTTGAGTTATTTTCATATTGATTTGATACTTTCCGTTTTCTAAAAAGTCTTTTAAGGTTATTCTATCATCTTCCGCCAATGGATGACGTTTCGTGGAAGTGGAGAAAAGTCGTTTTACCTTACCTGTTTTTTCTTTCTCTTTAAACTTTACGGCTAAACTTTTTTCTGATCGTAATATTTTCTTTGTTGATGTTTCTATGAGCTCATAATCTATGAGCAGGTGTTTGATATTTTTAAATTCTCTACTTCTATTTTTGTATTCCAAATTAATTATTTGATAATGCGTAGTGTCATTGGAATTTAGCATTGGGTGGTGTTCAAAAGTAAAATAGGATTTTTTAAGTTCAATGCGTTTTAATTCCTTACTCCAGCCATTGGCTAGTTTAACAGAGTCTTCTTTGGCTGTTTCAATGATTCTATCGGCTCTTGCTATTTTAGCCTTTATTTCTTCTATTTTTTTAGCCTTATTTTTCAGGAATAGTTCTTCGGCTGTTTGCATGATTTCTTCAGGCGTTTTTCCCACAAAAAAAATCGAGGTTCTTAAATTTTCTATTTCATCTAATCTAAATCCATTTCTCAAACCATATACTTTATGGGAATCGACTTTTTCATAAGCATATCCAAGTAAAAATATACTTTTGCCAAACTCTTTTTGTTTTCTGTCAGGAAGTTCTTCAAGTAATTTCATCATATTTTTGTGAACTTCTTCGTCTGTATTTCCTTGAATCTTTTCCTGAGCTTGAAGTGTGGATATCAAAAAAGAAAATAATAAAAAGAGTAGATATTTTTTCATGATCATTTTTAAGTTTAAAGTAAAAAAAACACCATTCAAAGGAATTACCTTTGAATGGTGATATATATTATAAAATGGATTATTGCTTAACGATTTTCCATCATTTCTTTCATCAAACGAGTTGATGTAGATCCTGGTCTTTCGATTGGCGATCCTGTTGCACGATCCCAAATAAGATTGGTAAGTACACCAAGAGCTCTTGAAACACCGAATAATACTGTGTAGAAATCATATTCTACCAATCCGTATTTCATTAATAGAACTCCAGAGTGAGCATCTACATTTGGCCAAGGGTTTTTCACTTTCCCTGTTGCTTCTAAGATTGGAGGAACTACCTCATAAACTTTAGATACAATTTGGAAAAGTTCATTATCTGGCATGTGTTTCAATGCAAACTCTCTTTGTGCAGTATATCTTGGGTCTGTTTTTCTAAGAACTGCATGACCGAATCCTGGAATTACTTTTCCGTCTGCCAATGTTTTCTTACAGTAAGCGGCAATTTGCTCTTTGGTTGGCTGTCCTCCACCCAATTCTGCTTTCATATTCAGTAACCAACGTACAACTTCTTGATTTGCTAAACCATGAAGTGGTCCTGCTAATCCGTTCATACCTGCGGCAAATGAAAGATATACATCAGAAAGTGCTGATCCTACAAGATGCGTAGCATGTGCAGAAACATTTCCTCCTTCGTGGTCAGAGTGAATGGTCATATAAAGACGCATTAGCTCACGAAATTCTTCATTTTCGAATCCAAGCATGTGCGCAAAGTTACCTGCCCAATCAAGACTTGTATTTGGCTCAATATGATCTCCGTTGTGGTACGTTCTTCTATAAATATAGGCTGCTACTCTTGGTAAACGTGCAATTAAGTTCATTGCATCTTCATAAGTAGGATCCCAATATTCTTTTTTGTTAATTCCGTCACGGTAAGCCTTAGAAAACTCAGACTCTGTTCTCAAAGCCATAATGGCTGCCGAGAATTGTGTCATTGGATGTGTATGCTCTGGTAAAGCATCAATTACCTTAAACACATGTGGTGGAACAACAGCTCTTCGTACCCATTGGTTAGACAAACGTCTTACATCATCTTCTGTTGGTAGTTCTCCCATCAACATTAGATAAAAAATACCTTCTGGTAAAGGTTCATTTCCTCCTGGGTAAGAAGGTAATTTTTCTTGTAATTCAGGAATTGAGTATCCTCTAAAACGGATTCCTTCTTCTGGATCTAGTTTAGATGTTTCACAAATCATGCTCAACATTCCTCTCATTCCTCCATAAACTTGACGAACTTTGATGTCTCCAACAACTTCATCACCATATTTTGTGAGAATCTCTCTTCTCTCTTGAATCGCAGGTCCTATTTTGGCTGCGAATTGATCTTTAATCTTGTTCATAACCTCGAAATTACGGCTATTTATAAAAATTTCATATATTTTTTACCAAAAACTGCAGTATTTCCTAAAGCTTCTTCTATTCTAAGTAACTGATTATACTTAGCCATTCTATCAGAACGTGAGGCAGAACCTGTTTTTATCTGTCCACAATTTAATGCTACAGCTAAATCTGCAATAGTAGAATCTTCAGTTTCTCCAGATCTATGAGACATAACAGAAGTATAGTTATTTCTATGTGCTAACTCTACAGCTTCCATAGTTTCTGTAAGTGTTCCTATTTGGTTTACTTTTACTAAAATAGAATTGGCAATATTCTCTTCTATTCCTCTTGCAAGTCTCGTAGAGTTTGTTACAAATAAATCATCACCTACTAATTGTACTTTGTCTCCAAGGATTTTCGTAAGCTCTGCCCAACCTGCCCAGTCATTTTCATCAAGAGCATCTTCTATTGAAAGGATTGGGTATTTTTTACACCAGTCGGCATATAAAGAAATCATATCATTGGCTGATAATTTATCTCCAGTTGAATGCGTCAAATGATAGATATTTTCGTCCTTCTTGAAAAATTCTGATGAAGCTACATCCAGTGCAAATCCGATGTCTTCACCTGGACGGTAACCTGCTTTTTCTATCGCTTGAAGAACTACTTCCATTGCGTGTTCGTTTGACGATAAGTTTGGAGCAAATCCACCTTCATCTCCTACATTTGTAGCATAACCACCTTTTTTAAGTACTGCTTTTAGATGGTGAAATACTTCAGTACCCATTCTTAGGCTGTCCGCAAAGCTTGTTGCACCAGTAGGCATAATCATAAACTCTTGGAAGTCGATTGAGTTATCTGCATGGCTTCCTCCATTTAGGATATTCATCATTGGAACAGGCAATACTCTCGCATTCACTCCTCCTATGTAGTTATAAAGCATCTGGTTTGTTTCCATAGCTGCTGCTCTAGCTGTTGCCATAGAAACTGCTAGTGTTGCATTAGCTCCAAGTACCGCTTTGTTTGGTGTTCCATCTAATTCTAGCATGGTTTGATCCACACCAACTTGATCTTCTATATCCATTCCCAAAACGGCATCGGCTATTTTGTCATTTACATTGGCAACAGCTTGAAGAACCCCTTTTCCTAAAAAACGATTCTGATCTCCATCTCTAAGTTCTACTGCTTCGTGTTCTCCTGTAGAGGCTCCACTAGGTACAGCAGCACGTCCAAAAGCACCTGAATCAGTAAGGATATCAACTTCAACTGTTGGATTACCTCTTGAATCTAATATTTCTCTTGCGTGTATGTCAGTAATAATTCCCATGACTATTTTGCTTGTTTTATATTGTTGATAAATTGGTCAAAAAGATATCTAGAATCATGTGGTCCAGGATTCGATTCTGGGTGATATTGAACTGAAAAAGCATTTTTATCTGTTCTTCTAATCCCTTCTACAGAGTTATCATTTAGGTTTTTGTGGGTAAGTATTACAGATTGGCAAGCATCAAGGCTTTTATCATCTACTGCAAAACCATGATTTTGAGAAGTTACTTCGGCTTTTCCTGATTCTAAGTTTAGTACACCATGGTTGATTCCTCTATGTCCATTGTGCATTTTATAAGTGGTTAATCCGCTGGCTAGCGCCAAAAGTTGGTGTCCTAGACAGATCCCAAAAAGTGGTTTTTCAAGATCAACTAGCTGTTTTACAACTTCAATTTCCTCGGTCATCGCTCCTGGATCTCCAGGTCCATTAGAAAGGAAAATACCATTAGGATTAAAGTCTTTTACCTCATCAATTTTTGTATTGTAAGGGAACACTTTTAGGAAAGCTCCTCTATCTGCCAGACAGTTAAGGATATTTTTCTTTACCCCGTAATCCATCACGGCAATACGAATATCAGAGTTTTCGTCTCCCAGTGTATAAGTTTCTTTGGTAGATACTTTTGGAGCAAGAGAAAGCCCTTCCATTGAAGGATATTCTTTTACTTTGGCAAGAAGTTCTTCTACCGATAAGTTTTCGTCACTTGAAATTACGACATTCATCGCACCTTGATCTCTCACGTAACTAACAAGAGCTCTAGTATCTACATCTGTAACGGCAACTATTTGATGTTTTTCGAAATAGTCTTGAAGGCTATCTTCTGATCTTGGGCGAGAAAATGTAGTTTGAAAATCTCTACAGATAAGCCCAGTAATATGTACTTCATCAGATTCTACTTCGGCATCATGCACACCGTAGTTTCCGATATGTACGTTGGTCAATACCATTAATTGTCCATGGTAAGAAGGATCTGTAAATACTTCTTGATACCCTGTCATTCCAGTATTATAACAAATTTCTCCGAAAGCTGTTCCGATGTGTCCGGCAGCTTTTCCATAAAAAACAGTCCCATCCTCTAGGACGATTTTTGCATCTTTTTTTGGTTGGTATTTCATGTTGTATAGTCTCTTTCAGTACAAAGTAAAAAAAAAGGATAAAGCTAAGAACTTTATCCTTTTAAAATTTAGCTTATATATTGCAAAAATATATTAAGCATCTTTTTCTTCTGTTGATTCATCAGCTGAAGTTTCCTCCGCTTTTGTTTCTTCAACTGCTTCTACAGGAGCTTCTGTTGTTGCAGTGTTGTCTTTTTTACTTCTTCTAGAACGGCGAGTTTTCTTTTCCTCTTTTTCAGTTCCTGAAGTGTAAATTTCGTTGAAGTCAACCAGTTCAACCATACACATCTCGGCTCCATCTCCTTGTCTGAAACCAGTTTTGATGATTCTTGTGTATCCTCCTGGTCTGTCAGCAACTTTGTTTACTACTTCTCCAAAAAGTGCTTTCATTACCTCTTTTTGTTTAAGGTAACTGAATACTATTCTTCTTGAGTGAGTGGTATCCGTTTTTGCTTTTGTAATCAAAGGCTCAACATATTTTCTAAGTTCTTTTGCCTTGGCTACTGTCGTATTGATACGCTTGTGAAGAATCAGTGATCCAGCCATATTGGAAAGCATTGCTTTTCTATGAGCTGCTGTTCTTCCTAAGTGGTTATTTTTTTTACCGTGTCTCATAACCTTATTCCTTGTCTAGTTTATACTTGGCTACGTCCATACCAAACTCAAGTCCTTTTGATTCTACAAATTGATCAAGTTCTGCTAGTGATTTCTTTCCGAAATTTCTAAATTTCATCAAGTCTGATTTAGCATATTGAACAAGATCACCCAAAGTTTCTACTTCGGCAGCTTTCAAACAGTTCAATGCTCTTACTGAAAGATCAAGGTCAACTAAACGTGATTTCAATAATTGTCTCATGTGTAGTGATTCCTCATCGTATTCATCTGCAGAACTTGTTTCACTATCTTCTAGGGTTATTCTCTCATCAGAGAATAGCATGAAGTGGTGAATAAGAATCTTTGCAGCTTCTGTAAGGGCATCTTTTGGGTAAATAGACCCGTCTGTTTCGATCTCGAGAATTAGTTTTTCGTAGTCCGTTTTTTGTCCAACTCGAAAGTTTTCTATCGAGTATTTAACGTTCTTGATTGGTGTAAAAATAGAGTCTATTACTATAGTTCCTATTGGCATTTCTTCAAAGTCATGCTCCTCAGATGTAACAAATCCTCTACCTTTAGCAATTGTCATGGTGATATCCAATGAAACTTTTTTGTCCATTCTGCAGATTACCAAGTCTGGATTAAGAATCTGGAATCCAGAGATAAACTTTCCTAGGTCACCAGCTGTAAGTTGGTCTTTACCTGTGAAAGAAACGTGGATACTTTCTTCTTCTGCATCTTCAACAAGTTTCTTCAACCTAATTTTCTTAACATTTAAGATAATATCGGTTACATCTTCCTTTACACCATCAATAGTGCTAAACTCATGCTCTACTCCTTCTATTTTAATAGACGAGAAGGCATAACCTTCAAGTGAAGATAATAATACTCTACGAAGTGCGTTTCCGACTGTAAGTCCGTAACCTGGCTCTAGCGGACGAAACTCAAACTGACCTTTTGTATCAGTGGAGTTTACCATGAATACCTTATCAGGCTTTTGGAATTTTAAAATGGCCATATCTTAAATTTATAAGGAAATAGATTATTTTGAATACAACTCGACGATCAATTGTTCTTTGATGTTTTCTGGAATTTGAACACGCTCTGGAATAGCGATGAACTTCCCTGACATGCTTGCTACATCCCATTCGATCCATTCATAGTCAGTACGGTTTGTCAAAGATGAAGTAATCTCTTCCATTGATTTTGACTTTTCTCTTACTGCTACAACATCACCAGCTCTAAGGGTATAAGATGGTATATTTACCACCGATCCGTTTACGGTAATGTGCTTGTGTGATACAAACTGACGTGCAGCATCACGTGTTTTTGCAATTCCCATACGGAAAACTACGTTGTCAAGACGTCTTTCACAGAATTGAAGTAAAACCTCACCGGTAATACCTTTAGCTCTAGATGCTTTCTTAAACAAGTTTGAGAATTGCTTCTCAAGAATTCCGTAAGTATATTTTGCTTTTTGCTTTTCGCTCAACTGAACAGCGTATTCAGATTTTTTTCTTCTTTTAGAAGCTAATCCGTGTTGTCCTGGAGGGAAATTTCTTTTTTCAAAAGACTTATCAGCCCCAAAAATTGGTTCTCCGAATTTACGAGCTATTTTAGTTTTTGGTCCTCTATATCTTGCCATAACTTTTTCTTTTTACTGTTTAAAATAAGATTAAACTCTTCTACGTTTAGGGGCTCTACATCCGTTGTGTGGAATTGGCGTTTTGTCGATAATTTCTGTTACCGCAATTCCTAAGTTGTGTAAAGCACGGATAGCAGATTCTCTACCATTTCCTGGTCCTTTTACGTAAGCTTTCACCTTTTTTAAACCAAGTTCTAATGCTCTTTTTCCAGCATCCTCAGCTGCTAATTGTCCAGCGTAAGGTGTGTTTTTCTTCGAACCTCTGAATCCCATTTTACCAGCTGAAGACCAAGCGATAACTTGTCCTTGCTTGTTTGTAATTGAGATAATAATGTTGTTGAAAGACGAGTGGATATGCAATTCACCAACCGCTTCAACTTTTGCATTAATCTTTTTTGTTTTGTTTGACTTTGCCATAATAGATTGAAGTTAGTTGGTTTATTTAGTTGCTTTCTTTTTGTTGGCAACGGTCTTTCTTTTACCTTTACGAGTACGTGAGTTGTTTTTTGTTCTCTGTCCTCTTAATGGTAATCCTACACGGTGACGGATTCCTCGGTTACATCCGATATCCATCAATCGTTTGATGTTAAGTCTAACTTCTGAACGTAGTTCTCCTTCGATTTTATACTCAGAAACTACGTTACGAATCTTTGACAATTCTTCATCAGTCCAATCCTGTACGCGTGTGTCTTCAGAAACTTCTGCACGTGCAAGGATCTCCTTTGCTCTGTTGTTACCTACTCCAAAGATATAAGTCAAAGAGATTACTCCTCGCTTGTTTTTTGGAATGTCAACTCCTGCAATTCTAGCCATACTAGTTTGTTTAGTTTAATAAGTTAATTAACCTTGTCTTTGTTTGAATTTAGGGTTCTTTTTGTTGATTACGTACAAACGTCCCTTTCTTCTAACGATTTTGCAGTCTTCACTGCGCTTTTTAATAGATGCTCTTACTTTCATCTGTTTTGAGTTTAATTTGTTGTTTCAGATGGAATTTGCCGCTTACTCAATATTTCTATTCAGTTTTTGGCTTCATTCACAGTTTAGTATCTGTAAGTGATTCTTCCCTTTGATAAGTCATAAGGAGACATCTCGAGTTTTACTTTATCTCCTGGAAGCAATTTAATATAATGCATTCGCATTTTCCCTGAGATATGAGCAGTAAGTACGTGTCCGTTTCCTAACTCAACACGAAACATTGCGTTTGACAATGCTTCAATTATAGTTCCATCTTGTTCTATAGATGCTTGTTTAGCCATTCTTCTTTTTATTTATTGCTTGATCAATTAAGTCAAAGTTTGATAAAATCTCTGCTTGGTCTTGTCTCACTACAATAGTATGCTCAAAATGAGCTGACTTTTTATTGTCATGAGTTTTCACTGTCCAACCATCAGGATAAAACTTCACTTTTCTTGTCGCTTGGTTTATCATCGGTTCGATAGCAATTACCAGACCATTTTTGAGTTTAGGTCCTCGTCCTCTTTTTCCGTAGTTTGGTACTTGAGGGTCTTCGTGTAGTTCTTTTCCTACTCCATGACCTACCAGTTCTCTTACAACTCCATATCCGTATTGTTCTACGTGTTGTTGAATTGCATAGGAAATATCGCCAATGCGATTTCCTTCTACGGCTTGCTCAATTCCTTTATAAAGTGATTCTCTTGTGATATCCAAGAGTTTTTGGTCTTCTTGAGATATTTGCCCTACTGCATAAGTAAATGCTGAATCTCCAAAATAACCATTCATTTTTACTCCACAATCGAGTGAGAGGATGGTTCCTTCCTCAAAGGGTTTGTTATTTGGTATTCCATGTACTACTTCGTCATCTGGTGAGATGCAAAGTGTTCCTGGAAAACCTCCATACCCTTTAAAAGCAGGAATTCCTCCGTTATCACGGATGAATTCTTCTGCTATTTTATCTAATTTCATTCCGGTAACTCCAGGTTCTATCCACTGAGCTACTTCGGCATGAGTTTTTGCAACAAGCAAAGAGCTTTCTCGAATTAGATCGATTTCTTCTTCTGTTTTTAATTTAATCATACAATGTTTTAGATTGCTGATCCGCCAGTTGAAGTTCGACCTTGGATTCGTCCAGTTTTCATCATTCCGTCATAATGACGTGCCAATAAATAACTTTCTATTTGCTGTAAAGTGTCCAAAATTACACCAACTATAATCAATAGAGAAGTTCCTCCGAAAAATTGTGCAAATTGTGGGTTCACATCTGCTTTCATTACGAAGGCTGGAAGAATAGCAATAAGTGCTAGGAATAATGATCCTGGAAATACAATTCTTGTAAGGATTTTATCCAAATAGTCTGCTGTATCTTTTCCTGGTTTTACTCCTGGTACAAATCCTCCTGTTCTTTTTAAGTCTTCTGCCATTCTGTTTGTATTTACTGTCATTGCAGTATAGAAGAAAGTAAATACAATAATTAATACGGCGAATACGAAGTTATACCAAAATCCTTGTGGATTAGACATTGCTGTTACAAATGCATTTGGTTCTCCGTCTGTAAAGGCTTGCACCGTTACTGATGGTAAGAATACGATTGCTTGAGCAAAGATTATAGGCATTACTCCTGCTGCAGTTACTTTTAGAGGAAGGTATTGACGCACACCTCCAATTGGGTTTACACCACCTACTACTCTTTTTGCAACTTGTACAGGGATTTTTCTTACTCCTTGGATAATCAAAATTGTGAATGCGATAACAATCAACAAAATCACAATTTCGATAAAGTACACAAGAATTCCTCCATTGTGTCCTGTAGTTCTTTCTACGTATTCCATTACCATAGCTACTGGCATTGCAGCGATAATACCTACCATAATAAGAATTGAAATTCCATTTCCAATTCCTTTATCAGTAATACGCTCACCGAGCCACATAGCGAACATTGTTCCTGTAATCAGGATTAATGTACGAAGTGCTGGTACGAATACATTCATGAAACTTGAGTCGAATTCTATAAAAGCTTCTTTAGGTAAAATCTGCAAAAATGCTGGAGCTTGGACCAAACAAATAGCGATGGTCAAATATCTCGTGATTTGATTCAACTTATTTCTTCCACTTTCTCCGTCACGTTGTAGTTTTTGCATATATGGCACGGCCATACCTAGCAGTTGTACAACGATGGAAGCAGAGATATAAGGCATAATACCTAAAGCCAAAATAGATGCTTTGGCAAAAGCACCTCCCGTAAACATATTCAAAATACCTGGTAAACCAGATGACGCCTTATCTGAAAAAGCTTGTAGTCCTTCAGGGTCTATTCCTGGTAGTACTACGGCAGAACCAAAACGATAAATAAGCAGGAATCCTAATGTAATTAGGATTCTGCTCTTTAGCTCTTCGATTTTCCAAATGTTCTTTAAAGTCTCGACTAACTTATTCATTGAAATTTTTCTTACAAAGTTGTTACAGTTCCACCATTTTTTTCGATGGCTTCCTGCGCTGTTTTAGAAAATTTGTGTGCAGTGATGTTCACTTTTGTTGTGAATTCACCGTTTCCTAGGATTTTAACAAGGTCATTGTGCTTAATCAATCCGGCATGAATCAAATTCTCAACCGTGATGGTTTCGTTCAACTTTCCATTCTCTACATAAGATTGGATCGTTTCCAAGTTAAGTGGTTTGTATTCCACTCTGTTTGGATTTGTAAAACCAAATTTTGGTACTCTTCTTTGAAGTGGCATTTGCCCTCCTTCAAATCCGATTTTCTTTGAGTATCCTGATCGAGACTTAGCACCTTTGTGTCCTCTGGTAGAGGTAGCACCTTTACCAGACCCTTGTCCACGTCCTACTCTTTTCCCTGATTTGACAGCACCTTTGGCTGGTCTTAGGTTGGATAATTCCATGGTAAATAGGGTTTATTAGTTTAATTCTTCTACGACAACTAAATGTTTTACAACATTTAGCATTCCTTTTACATTATCTGTAAGCTCATGCTCAACAGATTTATTGATTCCACGCAGACCAAGAGCCACCAAAGTAGCTTTTTGGTTGGCTTTTCTCTTGATAGAGCTACGTACTTGAGTAACTTTTACTTTTGCCATGATTCAATAAATTAACCGTTAAACACTTTTGACAAGCTTACTTGACGATCTTCAGCAACTGTTTTTGCATCTCTAAGGTGCATAAGTGCTCTCATTGTTGCTTTTACAACGTTATGAGGGTTAGAAGATCCTTTTGATTTAGCAAGGATGTCGTGGATTCCTACAGATTCGAAGATCGCACGCATCGCACCCCCAGCAATCACTCCTGTACCGTGTGATGCTGGACGGATATACACGTATCCTCCACCGTATTTCCCGTACTGTTCATGAGGAACAGTACCGTTTGTAAGTTTTACTCTTACTAAGCTTTTCTTAGCTTCTTCCACTCCTTTTGAGATAGCCGATACTACGTCATTGGCTTTACCAAGACCGATTCCCACAACTCCATTTTGGTCTCCTACAACCATGATGGCAGAGAAACTGAAAGTACGTCCTCCTTTTGTTACCTTAGTAACACGTTGGATGCTTACAAGCTTTTCTTTAAGTTCTAGCCCTGTAGGCTTCACTTTTTCTATATGTCTTATTCCTTTTAGCATAACTTTTCTTAGAATTTAAGACCACCTTCACGTGCTCCATCTGCAAGAGATTTTACACGTCCGTGATATAAATATCCACCTCTATCAAAACATACTGTTTCGATACCTGCTTTCACAGCTTTTTCAGCTACAGCTTTTCCTACAAGGGCGGCTATTTCAGATTTTGAACCTGAAGCAGCAGCGATGTCCTTTTGACGAGAAGAAGCTGAACAAAGAGTCACTCCATTTACATCATCAATTAGCTGAGCGTAGATCTCTTTGTTAGATCTGAATACAGCTAAACGTGGTTTTTGAGCAGTTCCGTTAATCGTTTTTCTGATACGGAACTTGATTCTTTGTCTTCTATTTGTTTTATCGATTGCCATAATTTATGCAACTTTTAAATTAGGCAGTTTTACCTGCTTTCTTTCTAACTTCTTCCCCAACGAAACGAACTCCTTTTCCTTTGTAAGGTTCAGGTTTACGGAATGATCTGATTTTTGCAGCAACCATTCCCAAAAGTTGTTTATCGTGCGAAGATAAGATAATAATCGGATTTTTACCTTTCTCAGACTTAGTTTCTATTTTAACTTCGTCAGCAAGTTTCATTATGATATTATGTGAGAAACCGAGGCTTAAATCTAGTGTTTGTCCTTGGTTTGAGGCTCTAAATCCAACCCCTACCAATTCTAATTCTAGTTTATACCCGTTTGTCACACCTTCTACCATATTGTTTACCAAGGCTCTGAATAATCCGTGTTGTGCTTTCGCATCTTTTGATTCGTTTACACGAGTCAAAGTGATTACCCCATCTTCTAGCTTGATATCAACTAGGTCAGAAAGTTCTTGTTTTAGTTCTCCCAATTTTCCCTTTACAGTAACCACTTTACCTTCTATAGTAACGGTTGCTCCATTAGGTACGTTTATGGGTGCTTTTCCTATTCTAGACATGATTAATTTGCTTTAAATGGATTAATACACGAAACACAATACTTCTCCACCAACGTTCATCGTTCTAGCTTCTTTATCGGTCATAACACCTTTTGAAGTTGATACGATGGCTATTCCTAGTCCATTAAGGACTCTTGGAAGTTCACCAGCAGAGGCATATTTTCTAAGTCCTGGCTTACTCACTCTTTTCATTTTAGTGATTGCCGATAACTTAGTCTCAGGATGATACTTTAGAGCGATTTTGATTGCTCCTTGGTGGTTACCTTCGATTACTTTATAGTTCAAGATATATCCTTTCTCCAATAGGATTCTAGATAGTTCTTTTTTCATTTTTGATGCAGGAATCTCAACTACTTTGTGTCCTGCCTGTACAGCATTTCTAATTCTCGTTAGAAAGTCTGCAATTGGATCTGTTACCATCTTTTTTAAAAATTAACGGTTACCAACTCGCTTTTTTAACACCTGGAATTAATCCAAAGTTTGCCATTTTTCTAAATGTTACACGAGAAATTCCGAATTGTCTCATGTATCCTTTAGGTCTTCCTGTAATTTTACATCTGTTGTGTAAACGTACAGGAGATGCATTTTTAGGCAGTCTTTGTAATCCCTCATAATCACCTGCAGCCAAAAGCTCTGCTCTTTTCTTAGCATACTTGTCTACAAGTTTTTGACGCTTTCTTTCACGCGCCTTCATTGATTCTTTAGCCATGATTATTTCTTTTTAAAAGGTAAACCTAACTCTTTTAGAAGGGCAAATGCTTCTTTATCTGTTTCGGCAGATGTTACGAAAGTAATATCCATTCCAGTGATTTTGTTCACTTTATCTACAGAAATTTCTGGGAAGATAATTTGTTCTTTAATTCCTAAAGTGTAATTACCTCTTCCATCGAAACCATTTGCTTTGATTCCATCAAAGTCACGTACGGCTGGCAAAGATACAGAAATTAAACGATCTAAAAATTCATACATTTTTTCACGTCTAAGAGTAACTCTGGCACCGATAGGCATTCCTTTTCTTAGTTTAAAATTCGAGATGTCTCTTTTTGACAAAGTAGGTACTGCTTTTTGCCCTGCAATAACAGTCATTTCGTTTACTGCAACTTCGATCAATTTCTTGTCGGCTACTGCAGCTCCGATACCTTGGCTAATACAGATTTTCTCTAGTTTTGGAACTTGCATTACGCTTTTGTAATCAAATTCTTTCATAAGGTTATCCTTAACCTCATTACTATACTTTTCTTTGAGTCTTGGTGTGTAAGCCATTAGTTTAGTACCTCCCCTGATTTTTTAGAATAACGAACTAACTTTCCATTTTCTCCTTCTTTACGACCTATTCTTGATGCTTGACCTGTTGAGTCAACTACCATCAATTTTGATAGATAAATTGGAGCTTCTGTTTCCTCAATTTTCCCTTGAGGGTTTGTAGCACTAGGTTTGATGTGCTTCTTTACCATGTTGATTCCTTCAACAATGGCTTTTCCTTTTGCAGGGTTTACAGAAGTTACTTTCCCGATCTTACCTTTGTCTTCTCCGGATAGTACTTTTACTGTGTCACCTGATTTTACATGTAATTTAGCCATTTGTAAACTATTTTCTGATTATAGTACTTCTGGTGCCAATGATACAATCTTCATGAATTCTCTGTCTCTTAACTCACGAGCTACAGGACCGAATACACGAGTACCTCTCATTTCTCCAGCGGCATTTAACAATACACAAGCATTTTCTCCAAAGCGGATATACGATCCATCTGGACGTCTGATCTCTTTGGTTGTACGAACTACAACAGCTCTTGATACTTGCCCTTTCTTTACACTTCCTGAAGGTAAAGCTTCTTTTACAGTAACGACTACTTGGTCACCAATAGAAGCATAGCGTTTCTTTGTACCACCTAGTACACGGATTACTAATACTTCTTTTGCTCCTGTGTTGTCTGCTACTTTGATTCTTGATTCTTGTTGTAACATTTTACTTAGCTCTTTCTAGGATTTCAACCAATCTCCAACGTTTGTTTTTACTTAGAGGTCTTGTTTCCATGATACGTACGGTATCTCCGATATTACAATCGTTTTTTTCGTCATGAGCAGTAAATTTCTTGCTCATGTTTACGAATTTTCCGTAAATCGGGTGTTTTACTCTACGCTCTATTTTAACAGAGATCGATTTGTCCATTTTATTACTAACAACAACCCCTACTCTTTCTTTTCTTAAATTTCTTTCCATAATGGGTAGAATGTTTACTTTGTTGTGATAGCTGTAAGAATACGTGCGATATCGCGACGCAAATTACGGATTTCTACAGGGTTCTCAAGCGGTGATATAGCGTGAGTTGTTTTCATTGATTGCAACTTTGCTTTACTTTCCGCTAACTTTTCTGTCAACTCCTCAGTTGATAGATTTTTCAGTTCTGAAAATTTCATGTTTCTTTCTTTTAAGGATTAACAGTGATTCCTAGAATTCGAAATCTCTTCGAACAACAAATTTTGTTGTAACTGGCAATTTTTGTGCTGCCAATCTCAAGGCTTCTTTTGCTACCTCATAAGGTACTCCATCAAGTTCGAATAGGACTCTTCCTGGCTTAACAACGGCTGCCCAATATTCTGGTGCCCCTTTACCTTTACCCATACGTACTTCCAATGGTTTTTTGGTAATCGGTTTGTCTGGGAAGATTCTGATCCACAACTGACCTTCACGCTTCATATAACGTGTAGCGGCGATACGTGCAGCTTCAATTTGACGTGAAGTCAACCAGTGAGACTGTAAAGATTTTATCGCAAAAGAACCGTACGCAATTTGGCTACCTCTGTCGGCATTTCCTTTCATGCGTCCTTTTTGCACTCTACGGAACTTTGTTCTTTTAGGTTGTAACATAATTAATAATTTCTTTGAGAAATCTCAGATTTCTTATTTTTTTCTTCTTGATCCGCCACGTTTTCCACCTCTCTTGTTCTTAAGAACGGTTTCTACTGGTGTAAGATCTTTTTTACCATACACTTCTCCTTTACAGATCCATACTTTTATTCCTATGATTCCGTAAGTAGTTAGTGCTTCAGATACAGCATAATCGATATCGGCACGGAAAGTATGCAATGGTGTTCTACCTTCACTATACATTTCCGAACGAGCCATTTCTGCTCCATTCAAACGTCCTGAAATTTGAACTTTGATTCCTTCTGCTCCCATTCTCATTGCCGAAGATATTGCCATATTAATAGCTCTACGGTATGAAACTCTGGCTTCTAGCTGGCGTGCAATACTTGCTCCTACTAGACGTGCATCAGTTTCTGGTCGTTTGATTTCAAAGATGTTCACTTGAACTTCTTTGTTGGTCATTTTTTTAAGCTCTAGCTTCAAGCGATCTACTTCAGCTCCTTTTTTACCGATGATAATTCCTGGTCTTGCAGTACAAATAGTAACGGTAACAAGTTTCAGTGTTCTCTCAATGATAATTTTTGATACACTGGCTTTTGCTAGTCGTTTATAAATATACTTTCTGATCTTGTCATCTTCGGCAATACGGTCTCCGTAGTCGTTTCCACCATACCATGCAGAATCCCATCCTTTGATGAAACCTAATCTGTTACCTATTGGATTCGTTTTTTGTCCCATATCTTTTTAAGCTTCTGCTGTTCCTACTTCTAATGTTACGTGATTCGAGCGCTTTCTAATTCTATGAGCTCGCCCTTGTGGTGCTGTTTGAAGTCTTTTTAGAACTCTTGCACTATCTACGTTAATAGATTTTACAACAAGAGTTACGTCTTCAACACGCTGACCATCATTTTTCTTCTGCCAGTTATCTAGGGCAGAAAGCAACAATGTTTCCAATCTTCCTGAGGCTTCTTTTTTGCTATATTTCAAAAGAGCTAAAGCTTTGTTCACTTCAATTCCTCTGATCATATCAGCTACAAGTCTCATTTTTCTTGGTGATGTAGGACAATTGTTCAATTTTGCGAAAGCTACAGAGCTCTTAGCAGCTTTAAGTGCTTTTGCTCTTTCGCTTTTCTTTGTACGTCTGTTTTCTTTTACTATAGACATCTTGTTCTTAATTGGAAATTAACAATTATCTTCTCTTATCTTTTTTCCCTCCGTGACCTCTGTAGGTTCTTGTTGGAGAGAATTCACCCAATTTGTGACCTACCATGTTTTCAGTTACGTACACAGGTACGAACTGACGTCCGTTATGAACGGCAATGGTTTGTCCTACAAAATCTGGAGAAATCATAGAAGCTCTAGACCATGTCTTGATGACATCTTTTTTTCCGGCTTCTACATTTGCCAATACTTTTTTCTCTAGCTTAAAGTGAATGTATGGCCCTTTTTTTAGTGATCTTGCCATGGCTTATTTCTTTCTACGTTCAACGATATAACGATTCGAAGCTTTCTTCTTCGCACGTGTCTTGTATCCTTTTGCAGGAAGACCTTTACGCGATCTTGGGTGACCTCCAGACTGACGTCCTTCTCCACCCCCCATTGGGTGATCTACTGGGTTCATTGCAACCCCTCTTGTTCTTGGTCTTCTTCCTTGCCAACGTGAGCGTCCTGCTTTACCAGATACGATCAATGCGTGCTCAGAGTTTGATACAGCTCCGATTGTTGCCATACATGTCAACAACACCATTCTTGTTTCTCCTGAAGGTAATTTTACGATTGCAAATTTTCCTTCTTTTGCAACAAGCTGAGCAAATGTTCCAGCAGAACGAGCCATTACAGCTCCTGCTCCTGGGTGAAGCTCAATGTTGTGAATGATAGATCCTAAAGGAATTTCTGATAAGATCAGTGCATTTCCTACTTCTGGAGCTACGCCTTTTCCAGATTCAATTTTCTCCCCAACTTTTAATCCATTAGGGGCGATGATATAGCGTTTTTCACCATCGCTGTACTCTACTAAAGCAATTCTTGCTGATCGGTTTGGATCATATTCTATGGTCTTCACCTCAGCTGACATTCCATGCTTATCTCTCTTGAAGTCAATGATTCTGTAACGTTTCTTATGACCACCACCAATGTAGCGCATAGTCATTTTACCTTGATTGTTACGTCCACCTGATCTTTTCTTAGGTGCTAAAAGGCTTTTTTCTGGCTTTGATGCTGTAATGTCATCAAAGGCAGAAATCACCTTAAATCTTTGACCTGGAGTAGTAGGTTTTAACTTTCTTACTGCCATTTTACGTCTTAAATATTGTAGAAGTCGATTACATCTCCTTCTGCAAGTTTCACAATTGCTTTCTTTGTTGAACCGATTTTCCCAGTAACCATACCTGCACGTGTATAACGTGATTTTCGTTTAACGGGAGTAATCATCGTTCTAACTGATTCTACTGTTACACTGTATTTTTGTTCTACAGCCGATTTTATTTGAATCTTGTTAGCTCTTTTATCAACTACAAAACCGAAGCAATTCTGTTCGCTTGCTTGGTCCATTTTTTCTGTAATAATTGGTCTAATAATGATATCCATAACCAAATTTTAGCTTAAAAGATTTTCAATCGACTCCAAAGCACCTTCTGTCAAAACAATCTTTCCACCATTCAATACAGCGTAAGCGTTTATGTCTGAAGCTACTAATACTTTTGCCTTTGGCAAATTTCGGGACGACAAATATACGTTTTTATTTTCATTTCCTAACACTAGCAAAGACTTAGCATCTGTAAGTCCCAAATTTGCTAGGATTCCGCGGAATTCTTTAGTGCTTGGATTTGCCAATTCGAAGTTTTCTACAACGATTACTTCGCTTGAAGCTACTTTTGAACTCAAGGCTGATTTACGAGCCAAAGTTTTCACTTTTTTGTTCAATTTGAATCCGTAGTTTCTTGGTCTTGGTCCAAAAGCACGTCCTCCACCAACCATAACAGGAGACTTACGAGAACCTGCACGGGCAGTACCTGTTCCTTTTTGTTTCTTGATCTTTCTTGTAGATCCTTGAATCTCTCCTCTTTCTTTGGCTTTGTGTGTTCCTTGTCTCTGGTTTGCCAAATATTGCTTTACGTCTAAATATAGTACGTGCTCGTTTGGCTCAATTCCAAAGATACTATCGTTCAAAGATACTTTACGTCCGGTATCTTTTCCGCTGATGTCTAATACTGCTATCTCCATTACTTCTCGATAGTTACGTAAGAGTTTTTAGCTCCAGGAACAGAACCCTTAACGATTAATAAATTATGCTCAGTGTCGATTTTAAGAACTTGTAGGTTCAATACTTTCACTTTTGCTCCACCCATCTGTCCTGCCATACGCATTCCTTTGAATACTCTTGCTGGATAAGAAGCGGCTCCAATAGAACCTGGTGCTCTTAGTCTGTTGTGCTGACCGTGAGTTGCATCTCCTACTCCACGGAAGTTGTGTCTTTTTACAACCCCTGCGAATCCTTTTCCTTTAGATGTTCCTGATACATCTACGAATTCACCTTCGCTAAAAATTGATACATCTACTGCATCTCCCATGTTTAATTCTGCTTCAAAGTCTCCGAATTCTCTCACAATATATTTTGGAGAAACTCCTGCCTTTTTGAAGTGTCCTTTCAAAGGAGCTGTTTCACGATGCTCTTTTTTGTCATCGAAGGCTAATTGAATTGCCTCGTAACCATCTGTTTCGAGGGTTCTAACTTGTGTTACGTAGCAAGGACCTGCTTGAATAACGGTACATGGGATATTTTTCCCATTCTCGTCAAATAAACTTGTCATTCCTACTTTTTTTCCAATAATTCCTGACATTTTCTGGAAATTAATTTAATTGGTTTTCTAATCGATTGATAAGATTAAAAACTGACACCAAGGGTTGCACCCTCGGTATCAGTCTAGGAAGTTCTATCAAACTTTAATTTCTACTTCCACTCCACTTGGCAACTCCAAACGCATCAAGGCGTCTACAGTTTTTGATGACGAACTATAGATATCTAAAAGTCTCTTGTAGTTCGAAAGCTCAAACTGCTCTCTTGATTTTTTGTTTACGTGTGGGGAACGTAGAACCGTGTATATTCTTTTGTGTGTTGGTAATGGGATTGGTCCATTTACTACAGCACCTGTCGCCTTTACCGTCTTAACGATCTTTTCAGCAGACTTGTCCACCAAGTTGTAATCGTATGATTTTAATTTGATTCTAATTTTTTGACTCATCTGTTAAAAATTAAGCGTTCTTTACTTTTGCTACTACTTCGTCTTGAACTCCTCTTGGAGTTTGGTCATAGTGAGAAAACTCCATTGTAGAAGTTGCACGACCTGAAGTGATGGTTCTCAACGTTGTTACATAACCGAACATTTCTGATAATGGTACGGTAGCGTTTACAATTTTGGCTCCATTTCTGTCGTCCATTCCTGATACTTGACCTCTTCTTTTGTTCAAGTCTCCGATAACGTCTCCCATGCTCTCTTCTGGTGTTACTACTTCCAATTTCATGATTGGCTCTAGTAATACTGGTTTACATTTTGGGATGGCAGATTTAAATGCCAAACGTCCTGCAAGCTCAAATGATAACTGATCCGAGTCAACTGCGTGAAAAGATCCATCAAATAATGTCACTTTCAAGCTGTCGATTGGGTATCCAGCAAGAACCCCGTTAGACATAGCATCTTTGAATCCTTTTTCAACTGAAGGGATAAATTCTCTTGGAATTGATCCTCCTTTGATATTGTTGATGAATTCTAAACCTACTTTTTCTTTGTCGTCTTGTGGTTCTATTTTCACTTGGATATCGGCGAATTTACCACGACCTCCAGTTTGTTTCTTATAAACTTCTCTGTGCTCTGTCCCTTGGTTGATCGCTTCTTTGTACGATACTTGTGGGGCACCTTCGTTTACTTCAACTTTAAATTCACGCTTCAAACGGTCAATCAAGACTTCTAGGTGAAGCTCTCCCATTCCTGAGATTACTGTTTGTCCGGAGTCTTCGTCTGTTTTTACGGTAAATGTAGGATCCTCTTCTGAAAGTTTAGAAAGCCCTACACCCATTTTATCCATATCTGCTTTCGTTTTTGGTTCGATAGCGATACCGATTACTGGATCTGGGAATTCCATAGATTCCAAAACGATTGGTGCATCTTGTGCACAAAGTGTATCTCCTGTACGGATATCTTTAAATCCTACTGCTGCTCCAATATCTCCTGCTTCGATAAAATCGATAGAGTTTTGTTTGTTTGAGTGCATTTGGAAGATACGTGAAATACGTTCTTTTTTGTCCGTACGTGGGTTATATACATAAGAACCTGCGTCTAGCTTTCCTGAGTACATTCTGAAGAAACAAAGTCTTCCTACGAATGGGTCAGTAGCAATTTTAAATGCAAGTGCAGACATTGGTTCGTCGTTCTTAGGCTCACGCTTAAGTACTTTATCAGAATCCATTTCAGTACCTTCTACGGCTCCAATATCTAGTGGTGATGGCATATATTCCATTACCGCATCTAGCATGGTTTGAACTCCTTTGTTTTTAAAGGCAGATCCACACATAACTGGTTGAACACTCATGTTCAATGTAGCTACACGGATTGCTTTTTCCATTTCTTCTACTGTGATAGAATCTGGATCTTCGAAGAATTTCTCCATCAATGCATCATCTGATTCTGCAACAGCTTCGATAAGGTTATTTCTCCACTCTTCTACGTCTTCAGCTAAGTCATCTGGAATTGGAACTTCTGTATAAGTCATTCCTTTGTCTTCCTCGTTCCATACGATTCCTTTCATGGTAATCAAGTCAACCACACCTTTGAAATCATCTTCTGCACCGATAGGTACTTGAAGTGGTACTGGGTTTCCACCGAGTCTTTCTTTGATTTGTGCAACTGTTGAGAAGAAATCAGCTCCAATACGGTCCATTTTGTTTACAAAACAAATTCTTGGTACTCCATAACGGTCTGCTTGTCTCCATACAGTTTCTGATTGTGGCTCTACTCCCGATGAAGCACAGAAAAGTGCTACGGCACCATCTAATACTCTCAAAGAACGCTCTACCTCTACGGTAAAGTCAACGTGACCTGGAGTATCGATAATGTTCATACGGTATTCGTCTCCACGATATTTCCAGAAGGTAGTAGTGGCAGCAGAAGTAATGGTAATCCCTCTTTCTTGCTCTTGCTCCATCCAGTCCATCGTAGCAGCTCCATCGTGTACCTCTCCAATTTTGTGAGTGATACCTGTGTAGTAAAGAATACGCTCTGTGGTAGTTGTTTTACCAGCATCTACGTGGGCCATAATTCCTACGTTACGCGTATATTTTAAGTCTCTCTTTGCCATGGTATATATTAGAATCTAAAGTTTGAGAATGCTTTATTGGCTTCAGCCATACGATGCACGTCTGTTTTCTTTTTGATAGTCGCTCCTTCTTCACGGTATGCAGCTAAGATCTCATTTGCTAGACGTAGGCTCATTGTTTTTTCGTTACGCTTTCTTGCGAAACCAATTAACCACTTCATCGCCATAGAGGTCTTCCTGTCAGGACGAATCATCATTGGAACCTGGAATGTTGCTCCTCCAACTCTTTTAGAACGCACCTCTACGTGAGGTGTAGCGTTCTCAAGCGCTTTTTGGAATACTTCCACTGGGTTCTCTTCGTCACCGCTCTTCTGATCTACAATTTCCATTGCGTCATAGAAAATTTTAAAAGCAGTACTCTTTTTACCATCAAGCATAATCATGTTTACAAATCGTGTGATTGTAGTATTATTAAACTTTGGATCTGGTAATAAGACTCTTTTTTTGGCTCTTCCTTTTCTCATTTTTGTTTCTTAATTGAAAAGTTAAATTTTTTACTTCTTAGGTCTTTTCGCTCCGTATTTAGAACGTCTTTGGGTTCTACCTTCTACACCGGCAGTATCAAGTGCTCCACGCACAATGTGATAACGTACCCCTGGTAAATCTTTTACCCTTCCTCCACGTACTAGTACGATAGAGTGCTCTTGAAGATTGTGTCCCTCTCCTGGGATGTAGGCATTCACCTCGTTTCCGTTTGTTAAACGTACACGGGCTACCTTTCTCATAGCCGAGTTTGGCTTTTTAGGTGTCGTAGTATATACTCTCGTACATACTCCACGTCGTTGAGGACATGAGTTCAAAGCCGCTGATTTCGACTTCTTTGTGAACGTTGTGCGTCCTTTACGAACCAACTGTTGAATAGTAGGCATTCGTTTTTTGTTTTGTTAAGAATTAAACATACCGCTCCCTAAAACTAATTAGGGTCTGCAAATGTAGGAATAAAAACCCACAATACAAACCCCTGAAATAAATAATTTTAGATAATTTTTTGTTTTAAAAAACTAATCTCTTTTATGGTACTTTTTAAAGTTCTTGGTCGTTGTTTTTGTCAAACAATCTGTAACAAAAAAAAACCTATAGAAATTTTTGTTTTTCTATAGGTTTACAGTAATTATAAAACCATATCTCAATATTAAAGCTCTAAAAATCACAAACTATTCACGGACAAATTTTCTAAAAATGGGTAAAAAAGTGGTGCTAGCGTGATAACCATGCCTAAAAAAACGCAAGGTATCATTCTTAATATTCACCTCATTGATAAGGGTTGCGTCTGAATTTATTTGATTTGGAAAAATCAAATCCCCAGATTTTGAGTTGCTTAAAGTATAAGTTCCCTCGGCAGTCTGAGAACCCGAAGGGTTTTTCCAAGTAAATTCTAAATCTTGAGTAAATACCAAAGCATCTTTTATGAATATTTCATCGTTTTGACTAGGTTGATAAATAGCCTCCTCTCCATCAAAACCTACCTTTGTGCTATAAAGCTTCCACTCCCCTATAAATTCATTATTGGGGTTTAGCTCTTCTTTTGAACAAGACATGGTTAAGATACTTATGAATATACTGAGTAAAATTGTTTTTGTTTTCATATTTTAAAGTTTTGTAAAGTTAATCATATCTGAAACAACTCCATCAATTACAAGTACTGGGTTAAGACTAATTGAGCAAATTACCCCATTTACCACAGATATATTTTCATTCGAATAATCTTTATATTTATCATAATCAGCTATTATACCGATTACGTGCTAAAATTACCCACTTATTTCACTGCGTTTACAACTGGCTTTTAGCAATGTATCGGCATTATACCTATGAGTAAATTTACACCATAAATGGTATTACCTGTGCTTTTAACAGATGTAGGTGCAAATAGTAAAAAAACAGTAAATACTTGATTATCTATTTCATTTTTATAAAAAATTAATCCCCCTACTTCTTGATAAAAAGGGTTTCGGATTAGCCTCCTATTAATTATTCCACAATACCTAAAACCCGCTAGGATTGTTGAAAGGTTCAATCTACTGACAAGTTATTTTACAAGTTCCGCAACCGAAGAAACCTCCATCATAATGATAGGCCTTTAATTCTTCTCCGCAAATTCTTTGAACTGATTTTTCACAATTCTTTCTTTGATTCATAGATAAATAGACATTTGCAAATAACAATGAAAATGTTATAGACAAAATCCAATAAAGTACTCGTTTCTTACTCATCTTTTTTTAATTTTTAATTGAAAGGCTCTATGCAACTATAATCTCAATCTCCATTACCACATACTCCTCCTTCGTATTTATAACTTAACACGCCATGAGGAAAGTGAGACTTATAATTCGTTCTTCCTTAATCTACCCTTTCTTTTGATTATCAAAAATTAACCAAATAACAACAACAATAAAAACTTATATTCGATAAATAATAATACTTCACCGATAAGTAACCGAATAATAAAAGGATAACAAAAAAAACTATAGAAATTTTTGTTTTTTTTCTATAGGTTTTAATTCAAAATCATTTTACGATACTAAAATACCACTAACGACTTACCAAAGCCGATACCCAACCCTAAAAGAAAAAAGAAATGGACTGGTTTCCACATCGGCAGAACCGAACTTTTGTACTACATTATCTATTTGATAATCCAGATAATAACTGGTCTTAAAACGGTATTTAGGACTATAAGACGCTTCTAACTCATAGATCATCCTTGGAAACTCAAACTGAAAACCCAGTAAGGGAGCATATTCGAATAGGTGTTCTATATTGGGTTGTATATCTCGAATTATATACTCCTCCTTGTGCCCTAAGAAAATATAACCTACAGTAGATGCTGCACCTCTTCTATCGACAACCAATGAAGAGTTTATTCCAAGTTTCGCATTTAACGTAAATCTATTGTTTGTATAAAGCTCTCTAATAATTGATACAGGGGCATTCAAGCGAATTCCATTTACGTGAGTATCAAAAGCATTAAAACTATAATCATCAGTAAACTGTGACTTTAATCCTCTACGTGAAACTACTAAATTACAATGCACACTAAGATTAAGTCCCACTGAATAGAACCATTTATCGGAGAAATTTCTTTGATAATCTAATCCTATAGCTCCCGAAAAAGCAGGCAGTATATTTGGATGGAAATCTCCTTGAATATTACTTTTCTTTCCGTCTCCTCTAAGCTCTATATTTAACTTCGTGTAAATGGCGTATTTCTTCTCGTCTCCGAAAGATTGGGCATAAGCTTGACTACAAATGAGAAATACTAATATTAAAAGGTTTCGATAGAGCATGTATTCTTTTATTTAATAATTAACTACAACATCAATAACGTATTAACATTTGTTTTATTATTAAAAACTGAGATCACACAAACTATTCACGGACAAATTTTCTAAAGAATGGAAAAACATTGGCGTTAGCGTCATAGCTATATCTAAAAAAATGCAAAGTGTCATTTTTAATATTTACCTCATTAATAACAGTTCCACCTAAATTAACTTGGTACGGAAAAATCAAATCCCCAGATTTTGGATTGCTTAAAGTATAAACCCCCTCTTCCGAAAGAGAACCTGAAAGGTTTTTCCAAGTAAATTCTAAATCTTGAGTAAATATCAAAGCATCTTTAGTGACAGTTTCATTGCTTTGACTAGCTTGATAAACAGACTCCTCTCCATCAAAACCTACTTTTGTGCTATAAAGCTTCCATTTCCCAATAAATTCATTATTGGGGTTTAGCTCTTCTTTTGAACAAGATATGCTTAAGATACTTATTAGTATACTGAGCAAAAACGATGTCAATAAAATTTTCTTCATAATATATTTGTAAAAACTCACATATCTCTTGATAAAAAGGAGTTTTGGGTTATACATTCTTTAATCAAGTAAGATTTCAAAAGCTTAAGAATAATCGCTCTTATACCATTTACGGTGTTAATTTACTCAAAGGTTTCAGTCTCTTTTTCGGGGTATTTCGTTGTGTAACATCCCCCTTCCCCCCTTCAAAGGGGGCTTATATTTATGAGTGAAATAACACCGTAGACGGTATTATTCTTTAATATACCGCTCATTAAAGATTAGCAATGATCCACCGCCATCATAATTAGCAAAGTGTTCTAAAAACAAAGTATCTCCTTCTACGTAAAACCAGCAGGAATAAGAATCCTCTCTGCCAGAAAATGAAACACGAGCACCACTTTGAGTGATATTTTCTAGAACGCAAGTGGTATCGGGTAATATACTGCAAACTTGAAATTCAATACCGAAATCTGAAGCGATTTCCAACCTACAGACTGAGTTCTCGGGATAGTGATATCCTGACCCAATGTTAACACTATTAAGTTTCCACTTCCCAATAAATTCATTATTGGGGTTTAGCTTTTCTTTTGAACAAGACATGGTTAAGATACTTATGAATATACTGAGTAAAATTGTTTTTGTTTTCATATTCTCTTCCAATTATAGGCTATTCTTCACTAAGGATTTTCTGTTTATTATTCGTACAAGCTATTTCACATTTACCATAACCGAAAAAGCCTCCTTGATATTTGTAGGACATCAGCCGACCTTCGCAAGTCTCTATTGCGCTTTCTTTATAATTCTTCATTTGTGTAAATGACGAATACAGATGTGCAACCGCAAGGAAAAGAAAAGCGACTAATACAGTTAGAATCTTCTTTTTCATATTTCATATATTCATTTGATTATCTATCAAATATACGTTAAAAAAACTACTTAAAATCCTGCATAAAATTATCAATAACTTGTGTAAAAACAGAATCAACTCCTAATCCGCCAGCCGAAACGATGGAACCGAATGAAAGCGTGGCTACATTTTTTCGTTTTAGAAACACGATATCTCCTCCTCCTTGATTGGGATTTACACCTTTTGCCAAAATCTCAATATTTTTTGGAGAATATTTTGATACTTTATCTGTTTCTCCTCCACATATTGCCTGACCATGAGCGCCTTTTTGCCCAAACAATTGACCGTTTTTTACATGGGTATTTCTAAATAGTTGATGACTTTCATTTAACACCTCATAAGGAGCAAATGTTTTATAACCTTTAGTATCAAACGCATTTCCTAAAATTCTTGCTTCTGAAATAAGTCCGTTCCTCCACAAGCCACCTGGCTCATCACTGTCTTTATAAAATGAACCATCTTTTCTACAAAATATTTCGTCGTACTCTTTATTCCATTTTACTTTCCAATAAAGCTGGTTTCCTCCTAAGGAAAGAATATTTCTATCTTTTGTTATTTTTATAAAATTACTCATCATTTTGGGTGAAAAATACTCACAATGATGAGCCAATACTAAAGTTTTTGATTCCATAAATGCTTCTTGCCTATTTTCCAACCAATAATCTGGTAATATTCTTGCTCCCCACTGCTCATTAAACCACTCAAAAGTATGCGCCAACATTCCTATATCATGACCTTTATTTTTGGGCTCAAAACAAATAGAATTCAAAGGACGATGCGTACTAAGAGAATAGACATTTTGAGAATCGATACCGTTTCTATAAAATGATTTACCTCCGTAAGAATTATAAGCATGCCAGGTAGAAAATGGAGCAATTACAACCACAGGCTTGGGATCTTTATCAACAATCACTAATGGAATTTCAAATGTGTGTTTTCCCTTTAGTTCTAATTTATAAACACCTGATCTCAAATTCTCGCAAGGAATCAAAAGCTTTGCCTTTTTCCAAAACCAATCAATTTCTTCTATTTTTTTAATCTTGTAGTTCTTACCGACTTTGAATAAACTGATTTCGCTTAATAGCTCTTTACCCTCAATAATAAACACCGCTGTATCTAGTGGAAAACAGAACATATTTCTTACATATCCAGATGGTCGCACTTCTTTCATATTATCTTCCGCCACGAAACTCACGGTGGCAGTAGATCTTTTTTTTGCCTCACGTTTCATCCATTCCCAAAAACGCTCCTCGCCTCCGAGTTCTTCTTGTAATTTCTGCCAAGTAATATGAAATTCTTTAGGTAAAATAGTTTGCTTATCCATCAATTCTATCATCTGATCTGAACCTGCATACACTACAATAGAATCATAGGGAATGGGTTTAAAATAACGAATATGATAATCATCTATTAAATCGTACAAAAAAGCAAAAAAGACATATTGTGGCAACTCCAAACTCTCATTTGACTTCTCCAGTTTGACCTCTAATTCATCAGCAAAAGCTAGTTGTTTTGCCTCGTTATGAACATAGAAACGGATCTTCCCGTTTGAAATATGCTCCGGTACTCGAACACGAATACTTAACTGTCTCCAAGCTCCCACACTTATTGTACCTTCTCTTGATTTTACATAATGTGTTTTCCAATTTCCATCTGCAACTAAACCTATATTTGAATTATTATTATCTCTAACAAAAACACTTGCACTTACAAGCTCACCAGCTTTAAGATCTTCAATATCTAAGGTAAGACCATAAGGGGATTTTTCACTAACACCTACTGAAGAATCCGATCTAAAACCTACCGAATCGACAATATTCCCTATGGAATAATCAGAGCCGTGACATTCTATCAGTGCTTTGTTTGCACTCAAGAAATAGTCTCCCTTTGAACCGCATGAAAAAAGCACAAAAACTAATACATATACTTGTATTCTAAAAAAAAACTTCATTTTATCTCCTTATATTTTGTTAGGAATTGACTTATACCTATTATTTTAGATAATATTTTACCCTCTAATAAATTCTAAACTTTTAATATGCTCTCTTATATACTTCAACAACGAATAAATATTCAACATATTATTCCTTTCACCAAAAAATAACGATTGGAAACTAGATATTTTTCATCAATATTGAATTAGCTCATACATTTTACCTTGAGTTAATTTATATGGCGTATTTTTGCCAAGATTTATTGAAAACCATTCTTATGCCTGAAATCAAAAATGCTAATTTCATAAAAAGCAGCACCGAACTAAAGGACTGTCCTACACCTCATTTGCCAGAATATGTATTCATTGGACGATCTAATGTGGGTAAATCCTCTTTGATTAATATGCTTTGTAATCATAAAAAATTGGCAAAAACATCTAGTACACCAGGTAAAACCACTTTGATTAATCATTTTTTGATTGATGATTCTTGGTATCTAGTAGATTTACCAGGTTATGGCTATGCCCGAACGTCAAAAGTAAATCGTGCGGCTTACAAGAAGATGATTTTCAACTATATTGAAAACAGGAGAAACTTGGTCAATGTGTTTGTACTGGTAGATAGCCGGCATACACCTCAACAAGTAGATCTTGAATTTATGGAATGGCTAGGTAAAAAACGTGTTCCTTTTAGTTTGGTTTTCACAAAACTGGATAAATTATCAAGTTCTGAATTAGTGAAAAACCTTCAAAAATATACCCGAAAATTTTTAGAACACTGGGAATCATTACCCAAAACATTTAGAACCTCCTCTATTGCTCAAACGGGAAAAGATGACCTTACTTCATACATCCAAGACCTCAATGAGCAAGTAGCTGATCATATATTAGAATCTTACCAAGCATCTAAAAAACAATAAAACGCAATGAAGTCTATAGAAAACAGAAAGGCTTTTCTGGAGCAAATAATTCAGCTGATAGAACAAGAAAGCAATCAAGAGATAAGGGATCTTATTTGCGAGTTGCACCATGCTGATATTGCCGAAATTTTAGATGATCTAAATTTTAATAAAGCCAAATATGTTTTCACTTTACTAGATGAAGAGATTGCTGCAAATATTCTTACAGACCTTGAGGAAGATGTAAGAGAAAAACTATTGAGCGAACTCAGTTCTGAGGAAATTGCCCGAAGTTTTATAGACAACCTAAACACCGATGACGCTGCCGATGTAATCAACGAGCTGGAAGAAGAACAAAAAGGTGAGGTTCTTTCTCATATTGAAGACAAAGAGCATGCAAGTGATATTGCAGATCTTCTTTCTTATGATGAAGATACAGCAGGTGGAATCATGGAAAAAGAGATCATTATGGCCCGGCTAGAATGGTCTGTTCAACAGTGTCTCAAAGAAATACGCCAGCAAGCTATTGATGTTGAAAAAATTTACACCATCTACGTAGTAGATGAATTCAATGAACTCAAAGGAATTCTTTCTTTAAGAATCCTTCTTCTCTCTGCTGACAATACTCTTGTTGCCGATATTTTTAATCCAAAAGTAATATCGGCGAAAGCCAAAAATAAGGCAGAAGACATTGCTCAAATCATGGAAAAATACGAATTGGTAGCCTTACCAATTGTAGATGAACTCAACCGTCTGATAGGGAGAGTAACCATAGATGATGCCGTAGAAGTACTAAGAGAAGAAGCTGAAAAGGATTATCAAATGGCGGCAGGTTTGGCAGATGATATTGAGTCTGATGACAGTATAAAAGATATCACAAAAGCACGCTTACCTTGGCTTCTTATAGGTCTTATTGGAGGATTATTAGGTGCTGAAGTAATGGAATATTTTGGGATCGAAAAACATATTGAATTAGCTTTCTTTGCCCCTCTTATAGCTGCTATGGGAGGAAATGTAGGCGTTCAATCGGCTGCAATTATCGTTCAAGGATTGGCTGGAAATAATCTGGGAAGACAAACTACTGCCCAAAGAATGTTTAAAGAAACTATTATTGCATTAATTAACGGAGTGGTATTAGCCATATTAGCTTATTTTGCTTCTTATTTTATCATCGGAGACTGGCAATTCTCTAAGGTATTAGCCTTGGCATTGGTAGCGGTAATAATTTTTGCAGCACTTTTCGGGACATTAGTTCCGCTTACGCTTAATAAATTTAAAATTGACCCAGCACTTGCTACTGGGCCTTTTATAACTACCGCCAATGATATTTTTGGATTGTGTATCTATTTTCTTTTGGCAAAAATGATGTTGGGTGGGGTTTAATAAGTTCGCTTTAATCTTTCCCGAATACCTTTAAGACTCCATTCTGTCAAAAGTTCACCATCTCTATAAACTTCTTTCAAAGCCCCTTTATTTTCCTCCTCCCAAGAAACTTGATCTACCAATTTATACACACCATTAACTTGACTTACATGAAGTAAACCTTTCGCTGAGGTTTTTGTCCCGTCATCTGTAATTGGGTTTTTATAGATCTCTCTTGCTGCTCCTTTTACCTCGCCATAAGTAGCTTTCATTGCAAAACCAAAAGTATCTCTGGTATTGTATTGATAAGTAAAAGAACCAATTCCCAAAACCACATTGGTAGATGCAAAGCCTTTATTTTTCAATCGTTCACAAATATTCTCTGCCCTTTCCAAGGTAATGCTATCACCATAAATTGCACCAATTTGCGAGTTAAGCTCTTTAAAACCTTTTTTATTAATGTGCCCTCCAAAAGTATCCCAAAGTAATTCCACAACTCCTTTTCGAACCTCCTCACTATCGCCGTCGGGATTTCCACATAAAATATCTACAGGATCACCACTATCGGGTCTTATTACAACTTTTCCATCTCTAGCTAATACTTCCTTTTTCAAATTTGGTAGATATTCTGTTAATACCTTCCATAGATCCCAAGTATCTGATACAATTGATACGACTCCCGTAGGATAAACTTCCGTTATCAATCTCTTAAAGGTTCCTTGTTCATCAGCATTGGTACCCATACACATTACTGAATGCTCTGTTGCAGGCACAGAACCTCCTATAATTTCTTCATCGGAATTTGCTAAATAATAATTTTCCAAGAAATCTATTGCAGGAATTGTATCAGTCCCAAAAAAGCTTAATAAATGACCCGAAGAACTCATCATTGATGCTTCAACACCTGCCATACCTCGCATTGAAAAATCATGCCCTTGCCAATCGACAAAATCTAAATTGGAAGATGTAATTTCTGCATATTTCTGTAAAATCCCTCTATATTCTCTTGCAATAGTAGCCGAATTACACATCATCCAAATAGTTGTTGAGAGTATCGTTTCAAAATAATTCGTTAGCCAAAAAAACTCAGGCTTGGTATTAAAAATAGTAAGCATTGGAACTCGAAGTGGAACAAGAGCACCCTCAGGAAGCGCTTTTATAACGATCGGAAGATATCCAAGATCATGCAATGCCTCTATATGATCAATCCCCACATTATTTTCTCCCAAATAGTTATTAATCCTTCTTTGATATTGCTTTGTTATTTCTTCTTTGGGCAAATTGAAAAAATTTTTATTAAAATCTTCAATCATATATTTTTTGATAAAATATTGCAAACCAAAAAACACCACTTTATCCACTCCCGATATTCTACTTTTTCTTGGTGTCCAGTTTGAATAAACCAAGGTTGTTCCTTCTGGATATTGTCTTCGATGATCTACTTTGTAACCATCTGTCATCAATAATGAATTCATAGCTTTTCTATTTTAAAATATTAGACAACTCTATTTGAACAAGACGCTTGCTTTCATAAGAGAAATCAGCAAAAGAGTTTGTGTAAAACACCTTCTCGTAATGTTCAAATAATACATCAAAACCTTTACTAAATATTCCATGACTCACAGCTAAAAATAACTTTCCAGCATTTTTCTTTTTCAATTCTTTTGCAATACCTATAAAAGTTCCTCCCCCATCACAAATATCATCAATAATCAAACAGTCTTTTCCTTCTAAATCATCAGCAATCACCTGAAAACCGTTGAGCTTTCCTGTCTTTAAATCTCTTTTTTTTAAACAATAAATTGGGTTTCGACTTTCAACATCAGTCACAATCTTATTAACTTTTTTGATAGAACCTGCATCTGGAGCCACAAGTAAAGGAATACTTCCTATTTCATTCATCACTCGCTTTGCAAAACTTCTATTATCTATAATATTACAACGATCAATAAGCGCAGGAGCTACATCGGAATGCGGATCAAAAATCGTTACTTTACTGAAAGACATAGAATTTATAAGACATGCATACACACTAGATGTTAATGGCTCTCCATTCACAACAACCCTATCCTGCCTAGCACCGGGTAGATAAGGTATAAATAATTCAATATCAGCAACATTACTTCTCCTTAGTGCATCCACAGCAACTAGCAACAGCCCCATATCTTGAAAATTACAAGCTCTTATTGTAATCAAAACTTTATCAATCAAACTAAGGTCTGATACAATACGTATATGTGGTTCACCACCAGGAAAAACAAAACTCTCATACACAAGAGCATTATTTTCTCCAAAGGGCTTAAAATTTGTATCTAAGTTCAATATCATTTTGCGTATGTTTTACACAAATGTATATATTTTCAGAAACACAATGAAATTTTTAATGTGTATTTTTTACACAAACTTTATTTCTAAGTAAAATCCACTACGCTCTAATCTCTCATAAACCTCTTTATCAAAGCAATAAATTTTAGCAGGACGACCAGGTTTGTTTACATTTTTTTTATTCGTATCCTTAATAAAGTCATAACTTAAAAGCTTTTTTCTAAAATTTCTTCTATCGATATCTTCACCTAGTATAACATGATACAACTGCTCAAGATCCGAAAAAGGAAATTCACGATCCAAAAGCTCAAACCCTATTGGTTGATATCGAATTTTGCTACGTAAACGCTCTAAACCTACTTGGATAATATCTTTGTGGTCAAATGCTAAATTTGGAATATCATCAAGTGTAAACCAACACGCATCACTGGCATCCGTATCTGCTTTAATCACAAAGTTTGAAGGATTAATTAATCCTAGATGAGCAACCGACACGACTCTACCTCTAGGGTCTCTATCTATTGACCCAAAGGTATATAACTGTTCAAGAAAAGAAATAGAAACTCCTGTTTCTTCTTGTAGCTCTCTTACTACAGCAGATGGAAGCGACTCTTCATCCTTAACAAATCCACCAGGAAGTGCCCATTTTCCTTTTTGCTCACCAAATTTTTGCTTGATTAAAAGGATATGCAACATCTTCTCTTTATATCCAAAAACAACAGCATCTACAGCAAGCTTAATATTTTGCATTGGTAACATAATGTGTACTTTTTACACAAAAATATTCTTTAAAAGAGACAATTACCAAATAATCGTGATTTATTTTTTACTAATCATCACCATATAACCACCCACTTTTTCATCAAAAAAACTTATATTTGAGTTCTCGAAAAAATAATTATGAAGAAGATTATTAAGTCAAGTTTATTCTTTAGCCTTATTCTATTTGCGGTTTTTGCCGAGTCTTGTGAGACCAAAGACTGTGTAAAGTGTACTAAATACTATAAAGCTTATGATGCCGTAGAAGACACTTTATTATTTGCTGCAAATGGTCAAACAGTAGATATCCCCGAAGGAACAAAACTCTATTGCGATGAGCAATATGATGCCATAAAAAACATAGATAAAGAAACAGAAACTGCTCTTATTCCCGCATTATATCCCGTGATGATTCGAAAAGAATACTTTTACGAGTGTGAGTAGAAAAACGTATAAAATCATGAAAGTATTATTTATTGATGAAGTACATGATTATCTTGAAAAAACCCTTGTAAAGCAAGGGTTTTCTTGTTTTCATGATTATTTTTCTTCTAAAGAAGAAATTCAAGCAAAAGCAAAAGATTATGAAGGGCTTGTGATTCGCTCTAGAATTCCACTAGATAAAGATTTCTTGGAATCCAATGCGCATTTAAAATTCATTGCTCGCTCTGGATCGGGTATGGAAAATATAGACCTTGCAACCGCAGAAAAAATCGGGATAAAATGCTTTAACGCACCTTATGCAAACAAAAATGCGGTTGCCGAACATGTAATAGGTATGCTGCTTTCTCTTTTTAATAATCTAAACAATGGAGATATTGAAATAAGAAATGGCGTATGGCAAAGAGAAGCCAACCGTGGTATTGAAATCATGGGAAAAACCATCGGAATTATTGGATATGGAAATAATGGTAGTGCTTTAGCTGAAAAACTTCGTTCTTTTGGATGTCGTATTCTTGCTTATGATAAATATAAAGCAGGTTTTGGAAATGACTTTGTGGAGGAATCAAACATGGAAGAAATTTTTGAAAACGCCGATATCCTAAGTCTGCATATCCCACAAAATGAAGAAACCATTAGCCTTGTTGATGACGCCTACCTGAATTCCTTCAAAAAAGAAATCTTTTTAGTAAACACAGCTAGGGGAAAAATAGTGAAGACAGAATCGCTTGCACTAGCAATTAAAAAAGGGAAAGTTTTAGGTGCTTGTTTAGATGTTTTAGAATCTGAAAAGTCCTCGTTTAAAAACATTTTTCATGGGAAAACTTCGTTTGGACTTCAAGAGCTTCTCAAGAGTAATAGGGTGATTTTCTCCCCGCATGTGGCAGGATGGAGTAAAGAATCCTACCTCAGATTATCCCAATCTTTAGCTAGACAAATTTTATTGCATTTTTCTTAAACTTGAACTTTAAAAGCATTCTCATGAAAAAGATATTAACGATTACCTTACTTATTGCCGTAAGCTTCTCTCTTCAAGCACAAAAACATCTTGAAACCTTTAAAATATACAACAAAAAAGGGAAGGAAATTCACTGGAAAAAACTCAACAAAAAAGTAAAAGAAGCGGAGATGGTTTTCTTGGGTGAATTACACAATAATCCCATTGCCCACTGGGTGTTTCTTGAACTCATAAAAAAACAATTCTCCATGGATTCAAATATTCAAGTGGGAGCAGAAATGTTTGAAAGAGATAATCAAATTTTGATTGATGAATATTTTTCGGGTTTTATTTCTAAAAAGAAATTTGAAAACGAGGCAAGACTGTGGCCAAATTACAAAACCGACTATAAACCTACATTTGATTTTTGTTTTGAAAACAATCTCTCATTTTCTGCAACAAATATCCCCAGAAGATATGCCTCTGCTGTCTATAAAAATGGAGCGGAACACCTAGAAAAACTCTCTGATGAAGCAAAAAATTGGATTTGTCCACTTCCTTTTCCCTTTGATGGAGATTTAGCCGTTTATCAAGAACTTCAAAAATTCTCAGGTCATGGAGGGATTAATCTTGCCAAAGCTCAAGCAGTAAAAGATGCAACCATGGCACATTTTATTCTAAAAGATAAAAAGAGTGAGAATCGTTATTTTCATCTGAATGGGAATAAGCATTCTGAGGTCTTTCAAGGTATAATTTGGTATTTAAAAAAATATGGATTTACTGGAGAAATCCTCACCATTCACACAGAAACCAATAAAAACTTAGAATGGGAAGAAGCCTACCAAGGTTTAGCCGATTTTATCATTGTGGTGGATGAAGATATTCTCTAATTATAGCTGTTAATTTTTTTAGCCAATACTTAGATCGTATTTCGGTGGAAAATTGGAGGAAACCTGTTTAAATTAGAAACCCATCCATTTTGCAATTCGTATTCCTAGCAGAATTCCGAGTGTATACATAATACTTTTTCATCTGACATCTTGTTTTGCCTAAATTTGTTCTACTCATAAAAGCCCATACCTGTCAATAAATTGGTACTAGAAGTAGTTCACATATCTTCTATGCCTGAATTTATCAATACAATTTTGAATTCTTTTGCAACATACAATTGTTATATCTAAATATACCTCAATAAGGGTACTAATTATTTAAATTATAATTTTAGTTTTGTATCATAACAAAAAAAATAAATACTCATGAAATTATTAGTACTCACTAGCCTAGCTTTATTCTCCTTAACTGGAATAGTTTCTGCTCAAACTCAATCTGAGGAATATTTAGAAAAGTATAGAAATGAATCATCACTCAAAACAGATACACTCGAAAATCAAATTACAAAACTCAAGCATCAAATAGAACGAATTGACAAAGACATTCTAAATGCCAAGAGTGACAAAGAAGAACTTGTTGCTTTAAAAGAAAGAGTACAAATTTTAGAAAAAATTGAAAGTAATAATATTGAAAAAAGAGAACAAATTTTATCTGAGAATTATAGCTCAGCTGTCATCAACCTAATTTCTCTAGAAAAAGATATTCAACCGATACATTTATATAATTCGGCTACTAATTATTATAAATTACTGGAACAAGTTTCCAACCCTACCAATTACACAGAATATCAAGAATGGATGAAGGAGTATAAAAGTTTTCTGAATGAAAAAAGTTCCACAGACGTACTACTTAATGCCGCTTTAAATATTGTTCAAAGATCTGGAATTGTAGGAGGCCCTATTGGAAGCGAAGTCATTCTATCATCAATAGAAAAGTTTATACAATTTTTGGGAACCAATAAGAAAAAAAATCGGTTAAAAGCCCAAAGTGCTAAAATGTTTCAATTGATCGTTACCTTAAAACAATTTGAAAATGAAAAACAAATTCTAGACGAAAAATTTCAGGATTTGGCAGATGAACTTAGTCAGCTAGAAAACACGCAAAAAACGGCCTTAAACGACGTAATAAAAACCTCTAGACTAACACGTTCTTTAATGCAAGATAATTATTTTAACGAAACCAATCCTACCGAAATTCATAATTACCTAGATCGACTCAAAAATCATATAGACACGAAAATAAACACCTTTTCGAAGAAAGAAATCAATCACCAAATGCATATCTGTCAATCCCTAAAAATAAGATTTGGAGATATATTAGAAAATATGGCAAAAAACTTGAAAGAATACGACGAATTAGTTAATAAATACCAAACACTCAATATCCTTAAACTCTCACAATTGAGCGATAAATATGACCAACTAGAGCATATGTTTCACAAGTATTATAATGGCGAGAAAATAAAAATGGATGCTTTAAAAATGTATCGATTCGAATAAAAACATTCATTGCGATACGTTAACAATCATTACTAAATAACATTATTAGAAACCCATCCATTTTGCAATTCGTATTCCTAGCAGAATTCCGATTGTATTGAGGATAATATCATCGATATCCCACACGCCTCTTTTGGAAATAAACTGGATGCTTTCTACAACAAAAACATAGCTCACAGAAAAAATTATCCACATTTTTTTTCTCGACTGTGGATAAGTACACAAAAACAAAAAACCGATTGGGATAAAAACGACAATATTACCTAATAAATTATACACTATTGTGATAAATTTATGGTCATTAGGACCTAAAAACTCTATGAGTGTTTTAAAAGGAACAAGCTGGTATTGAAAATATTGATAAGTAAATCTATCTGTACCAGGATACGCATAAAACAGCATTCTGTACAATAAGAAAACTGTATAAAAAAAGAGAAGCATTCTGCTTCTCTTTTTTGTTAAATATTTAAGAACAATTTTAGTCATTTAAAATAGCTGCTATTCCTGGTAATTCTCTACCTTCAAGATACTCAAGCATCGCTCCTCCTCCAGTAGAAATATAGCTCACACGTTTTTCAAGCCCAAATTGTTTTGCAGCTGCAACTGAGTCTCCTCCGCCCACAAGGCTAAAGGCACCGTTTTCTGTGGCTTTGGCAACAGCCTCTCCTATTGCTTTGGTTCCGTTTGAAAAAGTTTCCATTTCAAAAACACCCATTGGACCATTCCAAAGAATCGTTTTTGATGTTGCTAAAACTTCTTGATACTGCTCTATTGTTTTGGCGGCAATATCTAGCCCCATACAATCTTCTGGCACTTCACCTATGGCACTTTCACACGTTTTGCAATCGTTTGCGAAAGCATCACCATTAAATGAATCTACAGGTAAATAAAGCTCTACATTGTTTTCTTTTGCCTTATTCATAAGCTCCAAAGCCAGCTCTAACTTATCGTCTTCTACTAAAGATTTACCAATCTTTCCTCCTTGTGCTTTTGCAAAAGTATAACTCATACCCCCACCTATGATCAAACGATCTACTACTGGGAGTATTTTTTCTATAATACTAATTTTACTAGATACTTTAGCTCCACCCATAATTGCTGTAACAGGTTTTTCTCCATCAGAAAGTACCTTTTGAAGATTATCTATCTCTGTAGCCATTACGTTTCCAAAGCATTTATTTCCTTTAAAAGAATCGGCAATAACAGCTGTGGAAGCATGAGCTCTATGAGCTGTTCCAAATGCATCGTTTACATAAACATCACCATGCTTTGCTAGTGTTTCTGAGAACGTTTTATCTCCTGCTTTTTCTTGAGGATAAAATCTAAGATTTTCCAGCAAGAGCACCTCTCCACTTTTTAGATTCGCAGATAGTTCAAATGAATCTTTAGAAACACAATCCTTAGCAAATTGCACTTCGGTTCCTAATTCTTTTGAAAGATGTGCAACGATGTGCTTTAGAGAAAACTTTTCTTCTGGACCCGATTTTGGTCTTCCCAAATGAGACATCAAAACTACAGAACCTCCATCTGACAATATTTTCTTTATTGTCGGTAATGCTGCTTGAATTCTTGTATCGTCTGTAATTTGGAAATCTGCATTCAAAGGAACATTGAAATCTACTCTTACTAATGCTTTCTTATTTTGAAAATCGAAATGATGTATTGTTTTCATTGAATGTTGTTTGTTTTTACAAAAGTAGGTGTTTTAGGGGAATTTTTTACTTTGAATTTCGTTAAAAATGAGGAATCAGGCTATGATTCGAAGAAAAAAAAATGGAGCAATTTATCTCACAGAATTCTTGTTAAAGATTTAAAATTCAATAACAGTATCGAAAATATCTTCTGTATATTTGGTTTGTAAAATTTATTAACTTTAATATGTATCGTTTTCTTATTTTATTTCTTTGTCTAACTTTTTCTGCTTTTTCACAAACTACAAAACAAGTTCAAGCGTATTTTTCTGATACCAAAATTAAAATTGATGGAGTTTTTGACGAAAATATATGGCAAAATACCACAAAAGCTAAAGATTTTGTGATGTTTCGTCCTGGAGACGGAGGGCCAGAACCCAAAAATCAAAAAACAGAAGTAAAAATTGCTTATACAGAAAAAGCAATTTATTTTGCCTGCACACTTTATGATTCTGAAATAGAAAAAGCACCAAAACAACTCTTAGGAAGAGACCAGTTTGGAAATGCAGATTTCTTTGGAGTTATCTTAAACCCTAGTGGAGATAATATTAACGATTTTGAATTCTTTGTACAGATTACAGGAAACCAAGGAGATGCTTTTGTAAATCCCACATCTGGAGAAGATTTTAGCTGGAACGCCGTTTGGGAATCTGCCGTAACCACACATAAAGATCGATGGCAAATAGAATACAGAATCCCTTATTCTGCCTTGCGTTTCTCCAATGAAGGCACACAAAACTGGAAAATCAATTTTCATAGACAAATAAGAGCCAAAAGAGAACAATATTCTTGGAGCTATATAGACAGAAGCAAAGGTGAAATAGGACAATATCATGGCGAAATAATTGGTATTAAAAATATTAAACCTCCACTCCGACTCAGCCTTTTTCCCTTTACCTCCGCTTACTACTCCGAAAAAAATGGAGATCGAGAATCTCAGCTAAAATTAGGTCTTGATTTGAAGTATGGAATCAGTGAAAATTTCACACTAGATATGACCATTATTCCAGATTTCGGGCAAGTTGGCTTTGATAATACCGTTTTAAATCTTGGTCCATTTGAACAAATATATAATGATCAAAGACCGTTTTTTACTGAAGGAACAGAGCTTTTTAATAAAGGAAATCTTCTTTATTCCAGAAGAATAGGTGGAGACAACATTGTCTCGATAGACACAGAAGACCTTAAAGAAGCGGAAGAATTTGAAGAAAACCCAAGCAAGAGTAAAGTTCTTAATGCTTTTAAAATAACTGGTAGAACAAAAAATGGAATAGGTATAGGTGTTTTAAACGCAGTAACAGGAAATACCTATGCCGATATAAAAAACAAAAAAACTGGCACAAAACGAAAAACGCTCCTTAATCCGCTCTCTCTATACAATATGGTGAGTATTGATAAACAACTTAAAAACAGCTCTTCTATCACCCTACTAAACACTTTGGTTCTTAGAGAAGGGCACTTTAAAGATGCTCAAGTAGGATCCTTGTGGTGGTATCTAAACTCAAATTCGAGAAAATACAACCTCAACGGACATCTTACTAGGAGCTTTGTGAACCAAGCAGAAGATAAAATAGGATGGGATGGAGATATTGAACTGGTAAAATTAGCAGACGAATGGAAATTTAATTTAGGATATGATTTTTCTAGTAAAGAGTATGACATTAATGATTTTGGATACAATTTTCAAACCAATATCCAGTCTATTTATGGATCTATAAATTACCGAATATTAAAACCTACTAAAAATTTTAATAGCGGAAGTATTAGCTATTGGTATAATGTAGAAGCCTTGCTGAAAGAACAAGAAAACCCCTTAGACATCAATCATAAAAGAGGAATTTTTACAGCTTTAAACACGGGGATAAATGCTAATTTTACTTCCAAAAAATTTCATTCTTATGGCTTTGGGTTTAATACCACTCCTTTTGGAAACTATGACTATTTTGACACGCAACTTCAAGGTGCATACATCCGTTATAAACCTTTTATCAATACCAGTTTTTGGGTGAGCCCAGATTACCGAAAAAAATTAGCAATTGATTTTAGAGGTGGTTATAATGAACAACTTCAAATGCCCTTTAGAAACAACGGATTTAATGCAAGAATAGCCCCAAGATGGCAACCAAATGATCGATGGCTCATTATCCCGAGTTTTACATATAACAGAATCTACAATGACCTAGGATGGGTGGATAAAAAAACAAACACAGCCGGCACGCCCGAAGTGTATTTCGGAAAAAGACACCGAACCAATATTACCTCCACCCTCAATATTTCTTATAATATCAACCCAAAAAACACTTTTAATCTCAACCTAAGACACTATAATTCTAAGGCAGATTATTATGACAACGATTTCTTCCTTCTTCAAGGAAATGGAGCACTCAAAAAAAGTGACTTCGACCTAGAAGACACAGACCCAAATATCAACTACACCGTTTATAATTTTGATTTACGATATCAGTGGAATTTTGCTCCAGGTAGTTTTCTCACGCTTTTATACAGAAACAATATTACTCACTCAGATAAGATTGCTTCAGAAGACTATCTCCGCTCGCTAAACCAAGTAAAATGGGAAGAATTACAACATATCTTCTCTATAAACCTAGTTTATTACCTAGATTATCAATCTATTTTCTAAGATTTTATCATTATCCTTCTTCTTTTCATCTATCAAATATCAATCTTAAACACAGTATCGGTATCAGGAATTTTTCCTTATCTTTAGTGTGTGAATTCATATTTACCTATATTGTCAGATTACTACCCCTTTGGAATGCACCCGAGCGATAGCGAACAGGTGAACACCAGTAAAACAAACAAAAGTGAACAAATGCCAGGGAGAAAATTCAATGGTGGGGATTATAGGTACGGTTTTAACGGAAAAGAGAACGATAACGAAATCAAGGGAGAAGGAAACTCTGTAGATTTTGGTGCTAGGATGTATGATTCTAGACTTGGAAGGTGGTTTGCTAAAGATCCTCTTGAGCATAAATATCCTAGTTTGAGTACTTATGCTTTTGTGGCGAATATGCCTACTGTTGCAAAAGATCCTGATGGTAAGGATATAGTAATAATAGGAAGTAAAGCTTTTCAAAAAAGAGTACTCGCAACTCTTTCAAGTCTCAGTGATAAAAGTACTACAGCATCAAATCAAATTTGCAATGCTGTTGCTTCAGATAGAACATTAGTAATCGTAGAGACAGATGGTTCAATAGAAAACGCTGTTAAAAGAGGGACACAAGAATATGATGTTTTAACATTAAATTTTGAAAGTGCTGAGGGTTGTTATACTGATAAAGACGGTGCGGTTGAAAAAACACCTGAAACTGTTTTAATTCATGAAGTAGCTCATTTTAATAGTGAAACAACCGGTCAATTGTTAGATGAAAATGGATATGCTTACCCTAATGGAGGGATAGGAGCAGATGAAGTTAACGCTGTAGAGGTTGAAAATCAGGTAAGAAAAGAAATGGGATTGGATGAGAGAACTCATTATGATGGAGTAAAGGTGTCTGGTAAAAAATTAGTTGAATCAGAAAAGTATCCCGGGAATTATTCTTTAAAGAATAAAAAGAAATATGCACCTACTAATACTTCAAATGAACATTTCGACCTTAATAGTGCAAATGTAGAAAACGAAAAAAGACTTGGAAAAACTTATTACCGAAAAGGAATAGAAATATCTAAATATACTCTGAAGTCAAAGGGTGCTTCTATGAAACAAACAAGGATTCATGATGGGAATAAAAATAAAAAGTAGTTTTATTAAGTTTGGAATATGCTTACTGATAGTTGTATTGTTCTCTTGTTTAAAAAGTAATAATCGAATATCAGGTAGATGGGAAGGGCATTATTATAATACAGATGTGTATGAAACATATTATGTTAATAAAAATGATATACTTGTTAATCATTTATCTGTTGGTGGGGCTTTTGAAAAAACATATACGGATGGATCTCTTTTATTACCTTATTATGGAAACTTTAACCCTGGTACTATTAAATATAAAATAGAAAAAGATTCTATAATCTTTGAAAATGGATATAAATGGATTAGATCTAAATCATCAAATAGAGATAGTATTTTTGTTAGTGACATATCTGCTGCATTAGCTGTCAGAATCGTTCCAAAAACAATTAACAACAAAAAGTCAAATTATTTACGTTATGTAAATTTTCATAATGCTAATTCAGCAATTATTTATATTGGCAAATTAAAAAATAGTCATAACCTTGTTGTCGACAGCACAAATTTAATAAATGGTTTTGCAATTCAATTAAATGATCGTATAGCTTCAATTAGTGAAATCCCAAATTTTTCAAAAGGTTCAAATGTGATAATACTTCATGCTGACAAAGGAGTTAATACGGATATTATAGATTCAATAATGTCATTAAACTATAGGAATGATGATGTAGAATTTTTTAGAACTTATATTGATTTAAAAAGACATAAATTATTTGTAACAAACTATCATGCATCTGATTGATAAAAAAAGGTTCTAGGAAAATTTCCCCCGCTACCGCCAATGAATAGCACACCGTAAATCGCTCCTGCCAAGTTGTACTTGGTAGCCGGTATGTATGTCAAACCCCGATAACCATCAGTTAATCAGTTAAAAAAAACTCAAATGAGTTTCTGGTTTTCAGTGAAAAAGATTAATTTGGTAGAACTATGAGTAGAAATTATAAATATCATAATCCAGAAGGATTATATTTTGTGAGTTTTGCGGTAGTGTATTGGATAAGTGTTTTTACACGAGAGTCCTATGTGAATATTCTCATCGATCATCTGAAATATGTACAGAAAGAAAAAGGATTAATATTATATGCCTATTGCATTATGACAAATCATGTTCATTTGGTGTTTTCATCGGAACTGAAAGAACCTGCAAAATTACTACAAAGCTTTAAGAGTAGTACTGCCAAGGCAATTATAAAAGCAATACAAGAAAACGACCAAGAAAGCCGAAAAGAATGGATGTTATGGATGTTATGGATGTTTAAAAAAGCCGTAAAAACATATAACAAAACAGGGAATTATCAATTTTGGAGAAACAACAATAAACCAATTGAACTTTGGAGTAATAAGGTTTTAGAACAGAAAATTGACTATGTTCATAATAATCCAGTTACCGAAGGATTTGTCGAAAAATCACATCATTGGAAATACTCCAGTGCTCGAAATTATATGTTGGATGACTTTTCGATAATTCATGTAAATTTGGTTTGATTATCAGTGTGTCCACACCTTGTCCCGAGCAATCGGGAAATTAGAAATTGGCGGTAGCGGGGACTACATTTTATGTGAGGTCAGGAACAATCTATAAGCCAACAACTCCATTAAAAAAATAGATTATGGAAATATCAGGAACATATACAATTTCTAATTACACTGTTTCATTAAAGGAATTACTATTGAAGAATACCTCTTATGAAAATATGGAAATCGAAGAAATCGTATTTATAGGAGTTTCATATCTTCAAATACCAAGCACAATATTTGAACCTATTATTAGCTTTGGTTGTGAAAAGGATTTTAATTACATTGATAAACAATTGATTGGTACAACTATATATTGGCAATTTGAAAACTTATTTGTCATTACTGATGAAGATAATAATAAATATTACATTGTTGCATCTCAATGTAAGATTGTCAGATCAAATGGTGATGTACTTTTTTATAAACCTGAAAAGGGTATTAATTAGGGTTCACTTGCAAACTATCATGTCCCCAATTGACAAGAAAACAGGAATTCAACACGTAAGTCACTGATGAGTAGAGCGTAATAAAATAGGTTTTTTCTCAGGTAACCTATTCGAATTTTAGTTCACAAATTGTTTGTTTTTTCGGAGTTCATGAATGCTAAAGCATTTCGAAAAGATAAGAAAAACACTCAACAATTTAGTTGGGTGTTTTGTGGTTTAAGTCAAATAGAGTAATTTGGTAACACGAACTTTGAAATAATTGCATAAACGGCTTTGTCTTTGGAATGCACCCGAGCGATAGCGAACAGGTGAACACCAGTAAAACAAACAAAAGTGAACAAATGCCCCGCTACCGCCAATGAAAAAACACCCCGCAAATCGCTACTGCCAATTTTTAATTGGTAGCCGGATGAATGTCAAAACAGTAACACATTTCTTTTCAATCTTTCATGTAAATTTGGTTTGATTATCAGTGTGTCCACACCTTGTCCCGAGCAATCGGGAAATTAGAAATTGGCGGTAGCGAGAGGTGTAGAAGCTTCATCCTTTGCGGTGATTATTTCATACTTTTATAAATTCTCCGCAAGTAATAAATCGTATATTTGCTTTAAGATCAAAGACTCATTATGGATTTAACTACACGAAAATATAGATTTATAGAGCAGATTATGAAGATAAGAAACTCTGAAAAAATCGAATTACTAGAGCAGTTTATGGCTCAGCTTTCAATTGACGATGATGTAGTTGGTTATACCCCAAAAGGACAACCTTTAACGATAAAAGCATATAAAGCAAAAATAAAAAAATCGGAGCAATCTCTTGATGATGGTGCTTTTCTTACTCAACAGGATATAGAAAGTAAATTTCTGGGTGGTTTATAGAAATGACAAAGAGCAATTTAGTTCAATCGATAACTTGGTCATTCATGGCAGATCAAGACTTAACAGATATATTTGAAAATATTAAAAGATATACCAAATCTGAAAGGTCAGCTCAAAATGTGGTTAGAGATATAATAACTACAGTAAAGGAAATAAAATATATAAATCAGTATCAAGTTGATGAATTTTTAGGAGAACCTTATAGGCGAATTATCGTTAGGGATTATAAAGTAGTTTATAAGAAAAGTCTAAATAATGGTATTCAGATATTGTCAATTATTCCAACAAGGAAAAACCCAAGAAGTACATTATAGAATGAATTAAATTTTTGAGGGGTTAAAATATTCTCATTTAAATATAAACGCAATGGTTTTGAAAATCATTGCGTTTTTCGTTTCTTTGTTTTGGGAATTAAAAGGATTTCTGACTGTTCTTTGAGAAATTGATAAAAACTGTATAAGCGCCTTTGTCTTTGGAATGCAGATGCCGGGTAGGAAATACACATCAGGTGATGGGTATAGATTCGGATTTCAGGGTCAAGAAGTTGATAACGAAATTAAAGGAGAAGGTAATTCTGTAAATTATAAATTCAGAATGCATGATCCTCGACTGGGTAGGTTCTTTGCGGTTGATCCTTTGGCACCAAAATATCCTCATTATACTCCATATTCGTTTAGTGGGAATAAAGTAATTGCCCATATAGAGCTAGAAGGCTTAGAGGAGTTAAAAGTTACTGATGAGTTTGGTGAAATAATGTGCTCAGAAATTGAACTAATTAAGTCTGATCAGGTATTAAATTTATCATTAATGGAAATTCAAGATCCCGAACGAGCTGATAAATATGTTGTACATTTAGCAGTACAGGCTAAAAGTAGAAGAGGTGAAAATGGGTCGACTGCTGATTTCACATCATACGGTAAGTTACTTAGTCAATGGAATAAACTATCCAACAATCAGAAAATAAGACAGGGTACTCGTGTTGCTAATAATGTAAAAATAGCACGTAAGAGAATTAAAAACGTAGGCTTATCTGAAGAAGAATTAATAAGTGATGTTGATGGAGGTCGACAAGTTTTTGTCATTGGAGTGACAAAGAAAAATATGGAAAAAAATGGATTGAAATCAAATGTTGGAACAGTCCTACATGAAATTGATGCTCATTTAAGCAATGATCTTAATGGGGTTGGAGCAGACCAAGAAACAGAACATAGAGAATATTTTGATTTAGATAATGACCCTAGTGGTTTGTCTGAACAAGAAATAAAGTCTGGATATTCTCCGAGTCTAGAGAATATTAATCCTAATTCTCAAGCTGGAAAAACGAAAACAAGAATTAATGAAGCAGCAGAAAAACTATAGTTATAATATAGGTTCAATTATATTTATCGTGTTTGCATTATTATTCTCATGCAATAATTTTGGTGAGGAAGAAAATTCGAAGTATTCTCTTTTTGTCAATGACTCTCAGAAGGACTCACTTTTAATCAATGTTAAAAATGATACAATTTTTTCTATTATAAATGTTCCACTTTTAAATTGCGAGGATAAACAAGTTATAGGAGTGTTAAATAATGGGAAAACAATTTCGTATTTTCTCAATAATTGTTTTGAAAATTCATCTCATTCATATTATTTGGAATCAAAAAATATAGGTGATAATAAAAACCCTTATCTTTTTATGCAAACTCTAGTTGCTCCAAATTTTGGGATTATTTCTTCAAGAATAATTAAAATGGATTTAACTAAACAAGAAATTAAGGTAGAAGAACCTTTAATTTTATATGAAGAAAAGCAGTTATGGCCTTTTGGAAACATTGAGTAGTAAGGGCTGCAAATTTGCAAACTATCATAAGCCCAATTGACAAGAAAATAGATGATTTTACGCGTAAGTTACTGATGAATAGAATGTAATAAAATGGGTTTTTTCTCAGGTAACCTATTCGAATTTTAGTTCACAAAATAAATCATATCATTGGAAATACTCTAGTGCTCGAAATTATATGTTGGATGACTTTTCGATAATTCATGTAAATTTGGTTTGATTCTCAGTGTGTCCACACCTGTCCCGAGTATCGGGAAATTAGAAATTGGCGGTAGCGGGGGGAGTATTTAAATATAAAATTGTTGATGAAAGCGGAAATACAATTAGTCCTACACTAGATGTTAATCAAGGTAATGTTGACGCAGTGTTAAAATCAGTTCCAGAGTTGAACAGTAGAACAGTAGAACAGTAGAGGAATAGTAATGTTAAGAAAGATGAAATATTATTTTTTACAGTTGGCTATTGTTTTTCTTAACAGTAGTTGTTCTGATCAAAATAGAGAAGCTAATCAGGTACTTGTGTTTAAAATAGAACACACAAACAGTAAGTATTTTGGTTATTCTTCTACAGCATATTCTCTATTGAATTTGGGAAAAATTAAGGATTTTAAATTAGTAGGTAGCGATAGTATTGATCCTCCTAATATTACGTACAACATCACGGCAAATGGAGGTAGTATTATTATTGACCCTTTTATTGATTTTGAGACGTTTGGATGTTGTGAATATGAAGATGTGAAACAAGCTGTTGAAGAAAATATTAGTGGTGATTTACCTAAAGAAAAAATAAGTAAATACTCATATGTAAATGAGTTGTCCTTAGATAAATTTAGTGAGAATAAATCGGTTAATTTTTCCTTTAAAGAAGGGACAGTGACCTATAATATTGAAATTTGGTTAGCAGAATTAGAATATTGCGAGTGCGGTATTTATATGGGAAATCCACAGCAAAGTATCTATGAGGAGAAGGCAGCACGATTAAAATCGATAAACTCTATTAGTAAACCTAATCAAGAGGTTAAAAAAGAAATTGAAATAATATTGAAAAAATTAATAGAGTTAGACGTAAAACGTCAATAATAATGCGAATCAAGGTGCAAACTTGCAAACTATCATAAGCCCAATTGACAAGAAAACAGGTGGCTTAATACGTAAGTTACTGACGAATAGAGCGTAATAAAATAGGTTTTTTCTCAGGTAACCCCAGCTATCTCCAATGAAAAACACCCCGCAAATCGCTACTGCGAAGTTGGACTTGGTAGCCGATATGAATGTCAAAACAGTAACACATTTCTTTTCAATATTTCATGTAAATTTGGTTTGATTATCAGTGTGTCCACACCTTGTCTCGAGTAGCGGGAAATTAGAAATTGGCGGTAACGGGGTGTACATCCCAATCATTCTACAGACTATTCCAAATTAAGAAAAAAATGAAAAAAGTTATTACTATTTGTATACTGATCTTCTCAACTCTAACAATCAGTTGTGGACTCCTATCAAAAAAAAGCACTGCAGAGGGGTACTATAATCTTGAAATAAAAGAGTCACATATTTACTTTGAGTTAAAAGATACCCTGGAGGGTGTTATTCTAAATTATTCGTACTGGAAAGAAAAAAACGATACCAACTGTATTTATTTTTCACATTTTCTAATAATGAATATAGATAATGATGAGATCATTGAAGTATATTCTAGTGAAACTGATGAATTAAACTATAGGAAAGGTCAAAGCTGTTTTCTTATACCGAGTAATTTTTCATCCAAAAGATTCGAAAGTTATAATAAATCGGAATGCTCTTCATTAATTCTAATTTATAAAAATAGACAACCTATAGTGTCCCCATTAGTTACATATGAAACAAGACACACATATGCTAAAATAATTGTTCCAAATTCTACCCCTGCAAACTATCATGAGCCCAATTGACGAGAAAATAGGTGATTTGAAATGTAAACTATGCAAACTATCATGAGCCCCCGCTACCGCCAATGAATAGCACACCGTAAATCGCTACTACCAAGTTGTGCTTGGTAGCCGATATGTATGTCAAAACAGTAACTCATTTCTTTTCAATATTTCATGTAAATTTGGTTTGATCATCGTGAGTCCACGCCTTGTCCCGAGCAGCGGGAAATTAGAAATTGGCGGTAACGGGGGCGTTTTACAACCGTATTTTGGCTCATAGCTTAGCGCAACTTGTGCTATAGAATCGTCTTTATGTAATCTACTTATTGTCATCGTTTTGCAAATATGAGAAAAAAAAAGCCAAAGATCTCAAAAACAAATCTTTGGCTTTTTCTAAACAAGGGATTTAAAAGTAAGTTTATGCTTTTTTCTATTCTGTTTTTATAAACTTAGCGGTTTGATGACCTATTTTCACAATATAATTACCAAAATTTAAACCTCTTACATCAATTTGATTTTGATTTTCAGAAATCGACATTACTTTTTGACCAAACGTATTGAAAATGAAACCACCCTGTTCCAATTGTCCAGATAGATTAATGATATCTTTAGAAGGGTTTGGGTAGATAACAAAAGTAATCCCGTTCGATTCGTGTTCAAAAACATCTAAGGCAGCTATGCAGCTTTCTTCGGTACCCATATTAACACTTCCAGTTCCATTCAAAGTTTCATCAACAATAGGAGAACCGTAATATTCTATATTTCCTGCACTCTGAATCGTTGCTTTTAAGTACTTTTCAACACTCACAACAATTGTTCCTTCCGAATGATTATTTGCAAAACAACTATCTACAGTTAACTCACATCCATAAATATTTCCAGAATTATAATTATTAACTTCATAACTATCTAAATTTGGAAAATCACCATCGATTGAAATATCTCCTGAACCATAATTTTCAATTAAGAAATTTGTAACATCTTGAAAGGATTCTACTGTAATATTTCCTGATCCGTAATTAATAATTTCAATATTCTCCTCTCCATCGAAACCAGATATTGTACTGTTTCCTTCATTTCTCATTGCAAATTGAACAAATCCTGTGGCAGTTATGTTTAAATCCAAAGCATAATTCTCGAAACATGTATCGGTAGGGAAAGTAATGTATAACGTATCGTTTATTACTTCTACCTGTAAACTATCCACAATATTATTATCTCCAGAAACTGTAACTCCAGGTGTTGTACCCTGCACTAGACTAATAGAAGTAACGGCTGGATCCAAATTTATATAATCAAAACTTCCAAGATTAAAGTTGTGGGAAGTTGTTGTCCCATCTCCTTGAATACAATCCGAAAATGTAGTTCCACCTGTTGTACAATTTGTACCCGACCCTAAAGTTATACTACCAGAACCAAAAGTATTTTGATACAAATCTGGACTTCCATAATAATAAATATCACCAGATCCGAAAATTGCCGCATTTACATAATTGGTTGAAGCTACATACATATCTCCAGAACCGAAATTTTGAACTAAAACAGAATCTGTTTCCAATCCACAACCGTAAAAACTTCCTCCACCATGATTATATACTTCATAATTTGTCAAGGCTGGGAAATTTGCATTCATATTAATATCTCCATCGGCATGGTTATTAATATACAAATCTGTAGCACCAACAAATGCGTAAACATTATAATTGGCATTTCCTAAATTGTTAATATTTAATAGTTGGGTAGATGAGAAATCATTCACTAGAACCTCTCCATTGTTGTGAGTTGTAATGGACTTAATGCTTGGTGTTGTAATTGTAATATTTAAAGTATAGTTCGAATACATAAACCCTGTTGGAAAATTACTTCTAAACGTATCCACCAAAGTAGAATTAATAAGTGACGTTACAATATTACTATCTCCAGAAATTACAATACTTTGAGTACTTCCTTCATTTACGGTAAGATTTGTAAATTCTAGATCAATATCTAAATGCTCAATTATTGATGTCGAAATACTTTGAGAAATAATATTTCCATCTCCAGTAATATTGGTTGGTATTGGATTACCAACTACACAATCAGGATCTGTTCCAATAACTAATATCCCCGTCCCTGTTATGGTTTGATCTATAGTCGTAGGTGTTTCGTAGTACTCAATGTTTCCAGTTCCTGTGAGTTCTGCATTCAAATATCCTGAGGCTGTCACTACAACATTTCCCGAACCAAAATTGTTAGCATAACATGATGCTACGTTTAATTGACAACCATAATAATTTCCAGATCCGTAATTGTTAACAGTATAAGAAGAAACAAAAGAGAAATCCTCATTTACCGTTATATCTCCCGAGCCATAATTATGTGCTTTAAAAAAGTAGGCATCCGAAAACTCATTTACAGAAATATTACCAGCACCATAATTAAAGACTTCAATACTATAAGAATTATCGAATACTTCTATGGTGGCATTTCCAGAATCCATCATTATAAAATTCTTTATGTCGGAAGTTGTAACGGTTAAATTTAAATCATAATTATCGTAACATGAATCTCCGGTGAAGTGAATGAATAGAGTGTCATTGGTAATCGTATATTCCAAACTATCAATAATATTTTGATTTCCTGTGGCTAAAATTTCTGAAGTAGTCCCTTGTTGAATGGTAATACTTTGTACCGAAGGTAATATTTTAATATGCTCAAAAACCGATAATGAAGTTGTTGAAGTAGCAGAACTTCCATCACCATTTATGCAGCTTATTGATGAATTCCCTCCATTTCCTGAACTATTACCCGATATACAATTTGTACTTGTACCTAGAGAAATACTTCCTATACCAAAATTATTTTGGTACAAACTTGGAGTTCCGTAATAGTAAATATTTCCAGATCCGAATATTATCGCATTTACATATCCTGTTGAACCAACATTCATATCACCACTACCGAAATTTTGAACTAAAACAGAATCTGTTTCTAATCCGCATCCGTTATAGTTTCCTCCACCATGATTATACACTTCATAATTTGTCAAGGACGGAAAATTTTCATTCATCGTAATATCTCCTGAACCATTATTTGTTATATGCAAACTTGAAGCATTTGTATACTCGTATACATTATAGTTAGCAGCTCCTAGGTTATTAATATCTAAAGAGGTTGTGTTAGTAAAATTGTTAATGGTTACCTCTCCAGAACCAAATGAACGAATGGACTCAATATTTTGAGTAGTAATGTTGATATTCAGCGTATAATTGGAATATGTATTTCCCGCTGGAAACTTTAAAGAGAGTGAATCAACGCTTGTACTATTTAGTAATGCATTTACAATATTACTATCTCCAGAAAGTGAAATATTCTGAGTACTTCCTTCATTTATGATTAATGAGGTTACACTCGGATGTATTTCTAAATGCTCAATAGTTGACGTCGAAATACTTTGAGAAATAATATTTCCATCTCCAAATATTTGAGCGTTGGAGTTGAATTGTGTAAAAAGCCCTAATACTATTAGGTAAGCCAAATTTGTAGTTTTTGTAATCATATTTTGCGATTTGAAAAAAATAAAATCTATGTGTTTAAGATTTACTTGGACCATATAGAAGTCTGGTGCAAAATTCCTACAAAGACTATCTCGGCGAATATTTTTCACCAAGACAAAACATGTATAGATCCCAAAAACCACCAGTACAAAACTAGGACAATGGAATCTAAAACCTCATAAAAGCTTGAAATTAGACATATTAAAAAACTCTCAAGGAGAAGAGTCTTTTTAAGAAAGTTTACACTGCAAGTATAGACGATACACTTTTGAACCGATTTTTAGTAGAATAAATTTGATTATCTTTGAATAGGAAATGTTTCTTGGATTCAATATCTCTTTTATGAAACTACATCTACTTAGCCTCGTTATTGTTTTCGGATTACAATATTCATTTGGGCAAAACAAACAATCGTCCACCATTCAATTTTTATTGAATTCTGCGGATAGTTTAATTCAAAATTCACCATCCGAAAGTTTGAACTATGCGCAAAAAGCTTATCAACAATCTTTAGATCAAAAAGATGTAAAGTCGCAACTTCACGCGTCTATACTTTTGACCAATTTGTATTGGCAAAAAAGCAATTATGAAGTCGCAAAAAAATATGCTGATGCTGGAATTAAATTAAATCTGAAAGACGAGTATCCTTCATTACATGTCGATTTACTTTTAGCCTATGCCCGAATTTTTGCTGTAGTTTCTGATTTTGAAAAGAGTAACTCAATTTACTATCAAGCTTATCAAATTGCCGAAAACATTAAGGATAAAAAGAAAATGAGTCTTTCTTTAAGTCGAATTGGATTTAATTATTTCGATTTAGAAGATTTTGATAAAGCTCTGTTGAAGTACGAAGAAGCCATTTCTATTTCAAGATCGATAAAGGATTCTGTTTCAATTTCAAGAGACCTAAACAATATTGCAGCAGCCTACGCAAGCTTGAATGTATTTATTGATTTTGAAAAGAACATCAAAAAAGCTATTCTGATTAATAAAAGATTCAATAAAAAGTCTTGGCTGGGTGTAAATTATTTGAATTTAGGTTCCGCAAACGGACGCGCAGGAAAATTTGATACGGCATTTTATTATTTAAACCTTTCCGAAGAAATTTTTACAGATCTAAATCAACTTGAAAAGCTTACTAAGGTTTATTTGGAATTTTCTGATTGTTATTATGATATAAAAGATGAAAGCAAGGAGTTTTTATACTTGACAAAAGCTTTCGACTTAGCTAAAGCCAATAATTTTGTGGGATTATTACATAAATCTTCTTCTTATTTAAAAGAATTTCATCTAAATAAGACCGACACAACAAAGGCTTTTGAATACTTAGCTATAGAACATGCTACAAAAGATAGTTTAAACATTTCGGGTAATTTACTTAACCTAAAAAGTCTTCAGTTTAAACATCAATTACAGAAAAAAGAACAAAAAGCACGGTTAGAAAAACAAAGAGATAATTTTTTTACGAATCTTATTATTTTGAGTTGTGTAACCGGAATTATTATTTTATTGCTTTTATTCTTAAAATACCGATTAAAACTAAAATACAAAAAACTAAAATTAGATCATCTTCAAAATAAACTTGACTTTAAAAATAGAGAACTTACTACAAATATTTTGAGTGCTTTGCAACAAAAGTCTTCAATTTCTGAACTTTCTGAACAAGTTAAAAAACTTAAAGAAATCGCCAGTAAACCAGAAGTGAAACACAAGTTAAAGCAGATTACAATGCAGCTTACAAAACTCGAGGATAAACAAATTTGGTCCGATTTTGAAAAGTATTTCAATGAGGTTCATCCCGATTTTCACAACAATTTACATCAGCAATTTCCGAGCCTTACTCCTAATGAAAAACGACTTTGTGCCTTTTTAAAACTGAATATGTCTTCTAAAAACATATCTGAACTTACGGGTCAAAAAGTGGAATCTTTAGAAAAAGCACGAACAAGATTGAGAAAGAAATTGGGACTAACGAATTCTAAGGTAAATTTGGGGAGTTATTTAGCCCAGTATTAATTGCAGCAACAATTCTATTGATCAAATAATACGAGTATAAAAGGTAATAATAATCTAATGATTCAATTAAGGTAATATTTTTACCCTAAATTTTATCAAAATATCTAAGCTAGGTCTTAATGCTCCCGCTACCACCAATAAAAAAACACACCGTAAATCGCTACTGTCAATTTTTAATTGGTAGCATGAATATCAAAACACCACAACCATTGGATAATCAGCAAAAAAAGAAGTTGTTTCTAGGTTTCAGCCAAAAAGGTAAATTTGGTTTGATTATCAGTGTGTTCACGCCTTGTCCCGAGCAGCGGGAAATTAGAAATTGGCGGTAGCGGGGGTAGAAATTTACCAGAGGTTAGCAAGTTGGAACTTTATTACAAGGAGGTAATAAAGGCAGTGGATATACTCTCTTCCAAATTTCTAATCAGGAAAAAGGATTAGTAGGCAAATTCGTTTTAATCCAGGATCTAAATCTGGTAGAAAAGAGGTGAACCATATTGAGAGTAAATAACGGTAAAGGTCAAGCTCTAGAAGTACCAGCAAATTATTATTAATTATGAGAAGAAAAAAAAACGAGTTAAAACGTGTTGTTTTCAACTTATCACAGAGCAAAGAATTTCAAATAGAATACCTTAATAAACTTTTTAATGGCTTATTACATAATCTTGATGAATTATTATTAGAATTTGAAGATAGTCGATATTTATGGAAAATTTATGGAGATGAAATATACGAACTATTAACCGTTGATTTATGTATTGTTATTGATAAAGCAGATGAGTTAGGTCTTCATGACTTGGACGATTTGTCACATATAACATGGGGTGAGGTTAGACGAATTTCAGGTGATATTTTAGCTAAAATGATACTGATTGATAAAGATGACCTAGGATCCTCTAAACAAGATAATAGCAATAATCCATCACCTCCAGTTCCTGCCAATTTTTGGTAACTTTGTTGGTAATATATCAGTGCAAACTATCATGTCCCTAATTGACAAGAAAACAGGTAATTTAACACGTAAGTTACTAATGAGTAGAGCGTAATAAAATAGATTTTTTCTCAGGTAACCTATTCGAGCAAAAAAGGTTCTAGGAATATTTCCTAGCTTCAGGCAAATAAGGAGGAAAAGCAACGACTAGTCATTGTATGTTAAATGACCTTTCGATTATTCATGTAAATTTGGTTTGATTATCGGTGCGTCCACACCTTGTTCAAAGCAGCGGGAAATTAGAAATTGGTGGTAGCGAGGAGGTATGACATATAAATACCATATAGCAAATTAATTTAAACTCACATACATGAAATTATTTATTGTTTTGTCCATGATTTCGATTAATTTATATGGTCAATCTTTTTTGGAAGAAAAAGACTGCTCGGCAAAAGAAATGTATTATATCCCTCAAGATAAGAGAGTTAATTCTAGCGATTCTGCTGTGTTCATTTTGTCAAGAAAAACGAATAGAGCGATTGTTAAAGGACTATTATTTCGAAATGGTAAATATAAAAAATACACTTATGTAGCTGGAAAAGCTAAGATTAGTTTATTTTGGAGAAAACAGACAGATTCAATGTCATTTTCTAAAGTAGCAAATTTTGATTATAGATCTCTTAATTATCTTGATACAGTTGAGCATATAAACTCATCCGCTACTTTTGATAATAGAATTATTTTTGTGGACTTCTTTAAAGAAAAATTCTATAGTGCTCAATGTAGATTACCTATTACAAAACATAAAGACAAGAATGAAAGTCGGGAATTTGCTGAATTTGTAAGAATGTTTTCTTATTTGAATAAATTACACCCCAGCCCTGTTTTTACTATAAGAAAACCACCCACCTTGCCTTATTATTGGAAATATATAGAGTCGGAAATTGAAGGTGTAAACTATCATGTACCAAATTGACAAGAAAACAGGCAAAATCATACGTAAGTTACTAATGAACAAAGTATAACAAGTATTTTTTTCCTCAGGTAACCTATTCGAGCAAAAAAGGTTCTAGGAAAATTCCCTAGCATCAGGCAAATAAGGAGGAAAAGCAACTTCTAGTCATTATATGTTAAATGACCTTTCGATTATTCATGTAAATTTGGGTTGATTATCAGTGTATCTACACCTTGTCCCGAGCAGCGGAAAATTAGAAATTTGCGGTAGCGAGGAAAATGGACACACCTATTAAAACCAAAACAACAGAGAGAGTTTCCTATTTCGAATATTAGCTTGTTATTATAAACAGACCTTTGGTATTAAGAAATGAAGGTTCAGATAATACAAAAGTTATCACTCCTGGATATGGATATAATGAGGCTCAATACAAAAAGAAGAAAAATGGAAAAATTAAAAAGGTTAAAGAGGCAACAGAATTTTGAGAATATTTCTACTTGGCTTATTAAAATCGTATTTTTCTTAAGTACAATATATATATTATCAATAATATGGATTTTAATTGAATTTTATTTATTGGGAACGTTATTTATGTTTCCAATTTCGTTTAATGATTATTTAATTTTCTTTATATCATACATTTTCATATTTAGTTCCTATTTGGAAATACGAAGATCGAAATATAAAAAGTCCCTTAAGATATCATTGGTCTTCTATCTTCTAATAATATTAGATAGAGTATATAATTATTTTTGTATAATGAATTATGTATCTGTATTAGAAATCATTACTTACTATCATTTCTACTTTTCTTTACATCTATTCAATTGATAAATCAAGTATCAAGATAGGAATGCAAACTATCATGAACCCCAGCTACCACGAATAAAAAAACACACCGCAAATCGCTACCGCGAAGTTGGACTTGGTAGCCGGTATGAATGTCAAAACAGTAACACATTTCTTTTCAATATTTCATGTAAATTTGGTTTGATTATCAGTGTGTCCACGCCTTGTCCCGAGCAGCGGGAAATTAGAAATTGGCGGTAGCGTGATTCCAATTCCAAGAACAGAAATCATTATTGATGGCATCAAACAAGAAACTAAATTATATTAAACAAGTATGAAAAATGGTTTACTTCTATTGGGCTCTATTACACTTCTATTTATTGTGATAAATATTGGATGTAAAAATGAAGAGAATAAACAACATACATATAAAAATAAAAAATATAATTTTGATAATTTAGGTCTATTTATTGACACATATTATTATAGCTATAAACGGCATCCTACTTCAGTCGAAGAGATATTGAAATTTCATAACATAACTAAAGATTATTATAAAACCGATTATACGAAATTAAATGACTATTTTGATTGGTCAATTCATCAACTAACAAAATATAAAGAATTGATTAAAATGGAAATAGTTGATTCCACGTATACAGTACAAATAAATGATTTGAATTGTATTCTTTACCAAGCAAAAATTATTAACCGATGTTCCTATACTGAAAAAGCATTTGATATGCAATGGACAATACTAAGCTCACCAGTATTTCATTTTGATAATTTTTCTGCCTATAGAGGAAAACATTATCAAGAGTTTAGAAAGAAATTGTATTCTATTATAAAAAGTCATGTAAGGAAAATTGATCAATCTCCTAAAAATAATGCATTTTTTACATATCGTATGGGTTTTGGAATCAAGGCAGATTGTAAAAATACTAGTGTATTAGAATTTCCCGTGGAGTATTTAAAGGAAGTTGAAAAGCTGTGTGCTAATTTTTGTAAAACCAAAGGAATAAATGGTATTAGTTTTTTATTAGCTAAACCTGTAAACACTCATACCCCAGCTACCGCAACGAATACCACACCGTAAAATCGCTACTGTCAATTTTTAATTAGTAGCCAGCATGAATATAAAACAGAGAAGCAACAAATAAACAAGAATCTTTTTATTTAACTCAGGAACAATTAATTGTCTAAAAACAAAAAAAACCGCCAAAAATGACGGTTTTTCCAAAAAAGCTCCCCCTCTAGGACTAGACTCGAAATTAAACAGCATCATTCAGAGCTTCATAAAGTAAATATTAGCTCCTATAGATTCTCGAACTCATTTTTCCTTATTTCCAAAAACTTGTGTTGAAATTATTTTCGAATAGGCAATTTTTCGTACCTTCACAAAAATAATTGAATTATGAGACATCCTAAATTTGAATTGTATCAAACTAAAGAATACCGTTTTAGACTTACTGCTAAGAATGGACAAACCATTTTAGCTAGTGAGGGATATGTAAATAAAACTGGAGCTTTAAATGGAATAGAATCTGTAAAGAAAAATGCTCCCAACGAAAATCGTTTTGATCGATTGGAATCTTCCAACGGAAAATATTATTTTAACCTTAAGGCTACTAATGGACAAATTATCGGTACTAGCGAAATGTACGAAACAAAACAGGGGAGAGATAATGGAATACAGTCTGTAATGGAAAATGCTCCAATTGCTGAGATTCAGCAGCTGTAATTAAGAAACCTAAATGGGAAGAACCCCCTATTATCAAATCAGAATTAAAGCATTTACTTTACTGGAATTGCTAATAGCCTCCTTAATTACAGCAATTATTGCTTTCGCTGTCATTTTTTTTCTCAATTCTTTTCTTCAAACACAAAAACTTAAAAATAAAGCGCAACAACAAATCGAAGATCTAGCATTATTCGACTTATTAATGGTCGATGATTTATTTATGTCTGATACTTTTTATCTTGATCAGAAAATTCTCTTTATCGAAAAAAATCATCAATTGATTTCCTATGACTTTGGTGATCAGCAATTAATAAGAACTCATCAAAAAGATCGAACTACATTTACCTTTACTGCAAACGACTTATCATTCCATCCCGAAAACTCCATTCAAAAAACACCTTTACGTATAGTCATAAATCTAGCTTTAGACGAGTCTTTCGAGATTATTTACATTGATGAAGCAGATTATAGAAAATGAAATCATTTAACCCACAACATATTGAGCAACTCAATGCTAAAAAGCCAAAAACATCGGACTCATCTTGGGGTGATTGGTTGAATAAAGATATTCGATTAAGTAAAAAACTTTCACCTAAATATCTTGAAGAAATTTACAATCAATTAACTGTTTTATTAAAATCAGGCTTAGATATTCACGCAGGAATTCAACTAATTCTTGAAACCTCAGATAAAAAAAAGAAGTATTTGATCGAAGTTCTTGATCGAGTTTCAGGTTTTATGCTTGAAGGAAAAACGCTTTCAGATAGTTTTCTAGAAACTCAGGCATTTCACCCATTCGATTATTATTCTATCAAAATTGGTGAAGAAAGTGGTAGACTTTCAGAAGTTTTTGAAGATCTAAAAAAATACTACCAGAGTAAAATAGCATTAAAGAGATTGGTTATTTCTTCATTAACATATCCTGCTATCGTTATTCTTTTCACTTCTTTAGTTGTGATGTTTTTAATGGTTTTTTTAGTACCTATGTTTCAAGATATGTTTTCGAGAACAGGCTCAGAACTTCCAATGATTACTCAAGTGGTCATTTCTATTTCTGATTTTTTAGCACAGAACTTTCTATATCTTTTTTCGGCATTAATCTTGTCTGTCATCCTTATTTGGAGAGCTTTAAGAATCCCGAAAATAAAGAGCTATTGGGACCACATTCTATTAAGACTTCCCATCATAGGCTTATTAGTCAGAAAAACCAATCTTCTTAGATTTATTCAATTGCTTCTTCTAATGGCAAAAGCTCATGTTCCCATAACAAAAAGCCTTGAGTTAATTAAAAAAAGTAGCCATTTTTATCCTTTAAAAAATACTTGTCAGCAACTTTCTCAACAACTCATCAAGGGTCAATCACTCTCCGAAGCTTTAACTGAAGATCATTTTATCTCTAAAAAAATAAAAACATTAATAAAAGTTGGAGAACAAGGGAATAAACTTGAAGAAGTTTACGAAAGTTTAATTCTAGAGCTAGAAAAAGAAATCAGTCATCAAAATAAATTAATAACTTCGTTGTTAGAACCTTTTATCATCTTATTTCTAGGCGTGGTCGTTGCTTTAGTACTCATTTCAATGTACCTTCCTTTATTCAATATCAATGCTGGAATGCATTTATAATCAAAAATCGAAAATGAAACAAACGGAAAACTCTACCAATATTTTTAAATTAAAGGCCTTATCTCTTCTGGAAGTCCTTATTACTTTAGTAATTATAGGAATTTTGGCTTTAATTGCTCTTCCATCTTTAATGCCTATGATAACCAAAGCAAAATCTGTTGAAGCACAAACTCAATTAGCGCATCTTCATAAGCTTCAGCAAGTGTATCGCTATACACATTCTAAATATTCCACAGAATTAAAAAGCATTGGTTTTGAGCAAGCCAAATTAACCACTCAAGGAGGAAATGCAAACTATCTTATTAGTATCGAAAAAGCCAATACCACACAGTATGTTGCCAAAGCCACCGCTCAAGTAGACTTTGATGGAGATGGACAATTTAACGTTTGGGTAATTAATCATGATAACGAGCTCAAAGAACTAGTAGAAGATTAAAATGAAATATGTGGGAAAAAATTGTTTTAATTATCATACTATTATCGATGGTCTGGACAGACTTTAAAGAACGTTATATTCATCTATTCAGTATTCTAAGCTTATTTATCTTAGGACTGTGGTCTGTTCAAACATACGATTGGACTTTTTGGCTGTATGAAACGGGTTATAATCTCATTTTCGTGATGACTCAATTAATTGGCTTGTACTTATATCTACAGGTTCGTTATAAAGAAGGAAATCAACTATTTAAAAAATGGCTTGGTATCGGCGATGTTTTTTTCTTTCTGTGTTTATGCTTCTTATTTACCTTTCAGGTTTTTATCGCTATTTACCTTTCGGGATTAATCTTTTCTATTTTAATGGTTTTGATTTTTAAAAAGTATTTTAAAACAATCCCTCTTGCAGGACTTTTCTCTTTGTTTTTAATTATTTATCTTCTCACTCCTTTTCAACAATCTTTGATATGACTCAAACCATTGACCCAAACGATTTATTAAAGGAAGTGCTTCCTACTGCTTTAATTCAGAAGCTAAAAATATTACCCTTTAAACAGACAGGGGATACCATTAGCTGTTATAGTGTTCAAGAAAAAAATGATGAACATAGAAAAGCTGAAAAAATTCTAAAAAAAACTTTTGATTTAAGAGTTGTAGACTCTTCAGATTTCACTCCCGCTTTTTTGCATTTTTTTGATAGAAAGGGCTCTGATAGCCAAATGCAAAATAAAAAAATTGATTTTTCTAATTACGCCGAATATATTCCCCAACTTCTGAGTGAAGCTCAACAAATAGGAAGTAGTGATATCCATATTGAAATTTATAAAGAGCATTATCGTATTCGAATGAGAATGAATGGTCGTTTATACACTCGTTATAAACTAACCGAAGACGAATATTTTCCATTAGTAAATAAAATTAAAATTGAATCTCAACTCGATATCGCTGAAAGACGATTACCACAAGATGGTCGAATTCATTTTGTAAACCAGCAATTTGATTTTGATATTCGAGTTTCAACACTACCTACACTCTATGGAGAAAAAATTGTTTTAAGGCTACTGGTAAAAAATGATGCTGTTGTACAACTTGATAAAGTTGGAATGGATTCAGAACAACTTTTGGTTTTTAGAGAAAATATTAGTCACCATAATGGAATTCTTCTCATTAGTGGACCTACTGGATCAGGAAAGACAACAACCCTTTATGCTACTTTAAAGCAACTTAATGAGGAATCGAGTAATATTCTTACTATTGAAGATCCTATAGAATATACCCTTGATGGGGTGAATCAAGTTCAACTTAAAAAAGAGATCGGACTGGATTTCTCAACCGCTCTTCGCACCTTCCTAAGGCAAGATCCTGACATTATTATGGTTGGGGAAATTCGAGATGTTCAAACAGCTAATATGGCTATCCGTGCAGCTTTAACGGGGCATTTAGTTCTTTCCACGATTCACACGAACTCAGCACAAGGAACTATTGGAAGATTGGTGGATATGGGAGTTCCTGATTATCTTTTAGCCAGTACGCTTCGCTTAAGTTTAGCACAGCGATTAGTGGCTCTTTTATGCACTTCCTGTAAAGAGCAGATTGATTTTGATGCGTCTTTATATCCAAGAGGTTTTAAGCCCCCATCTTCTGTGGAACATCAGTTTATAGCTAAAGGTTGTTCAAAATGTAATTATACAGGTATTGAAAGAAGAAAAGCTATTTTTGAGCTCTTAGAAATCAATGAAGAAGTGGCTTATAGCATCAAGCATAATCAAAAAATTGCTGTTACTTATCAAACTTTATCTGACAAAGCCTTTGAATTATTCGCTCAAGGTCTTGCTTCTTTTGAAGAAATTTTCCCACATTTGCTAAGACATTAGATGACTATAATTCAATGATCCTTAGGAATAAATAAAAAACAATACAGAATATCCCCTATTTAAATGACGATTCATACTAAAATATTAGCCCTTTTCTCAGTGCTTTTTTTATTGTTTAACCAACAAAGTATTGGTCAAATAAAAGCATCCGAGAATCTACCGCCTACTTCAAATGTAAAAACAGGTTCCATTATTAAGGAATCTCAACCCTCGAGTCGAATAGATGAACTTCAGGTGCTCCTAGACTCTTTAGCCAAAGATCAGCCAGGGCTTTTGGATACGGTTCAGTTGAACTTTCGAAATCTCTCTATTGATCTATTTGTCAATGAGCTTGCCGATCTATCTAAAGTCAATATCGATATCGAGCAAGGAATGGATCAAAAAATCGTTAATAATTTCAGTAATGTTACTGTTCAAGAAATTCTACTCTACCTCTGTAAAAAATATCAATTAACCCTTGAACGATCAGGTCGAATCTTGTTTCTTAAAAAGTATCAAAATCCCGTTGTCATTCGAGAAAAAGAATGGGGTATCACATACCTGAATCAGCAAATCGATTTAGATCTAAGGAATGATACTTTACTCTCTGTGAGCCGTCAAATCACAAAACTTACAGGAAATAACATTCTTGTCGATCCGTCAATCCATCTAAAATTAGTGAATTTATTTGTCAAAGACCTCTCCACAGAAGAGGCTTTAAAGAAATTGGCTTTTGCAAATCATTTAGAATTCGACAAACAAAAGGATGGAACCTTTGTTTTTAGTCCTAAAGAAGTGCAAAAGGGAAATAAGTCCACTAAAAGAAGATCTTCTAAACGAATTAAAAATAGTGGAGTGATTGTGGATGTTAATCCTAATAACCCTAAAGAATTTTCTTTAGATATTACTGAAGCTCCTCTAAACGATGCTGTTTATTCTATTTTAGAAAAAGCAGATTTACCTTTTTTAGTTCATACTCCCCTAGAAGGGAAGATAAATCTTAAAGCCAAAAAACGATCTGCAGAAGAGCTCCTTGCTTTATTGTTTGTCAACCAAAAATATTACTATGACAAAAAAAATGAGGTATATATTATTGGAGAAAGAAAACAGGAAGGGATTGTTAAGAATGAATTGATCCCTATTAATTATAGGAAGGCTGAAGGTTTTAGTAAATTCATTCCAAAAAATCTTAAAGCAAATTTGGAAGTCACAGAAGATACTGAACTTAACAGCTTACAAGTCAGTGGATCCAAAGTTGATGTTGCCGCATTGAAAAAATATCTTAAAGAAATTGATCTTCCTGTACCAGTGGTTAATATTGACATTATAGTGATTGATTATTCTAATAACTATGATTTAGAAACAGGGATCAAAGCAGGAATAGGAGAAAAACCGACGAACTCAAATGGAAGCATCTACCCTGGAATTGATTATAATTTTGGTTCGAAATCTATCAATAAAATTCTAGGATCCATAACAGGATATAGCACTTTAAATTTAGGAGGGGTAACTCCGAATTTTTATCTCTCTTTAAAAGCTTTGGAATCCAATGGAATTGTAGATATAAAATCTACTCCTAGGCTCTCCACTCTCAATGGAAAAGAGGCTTCTTTTAAAGTAGGAAGACAAGAGTATTACCGAACACAGCAAACCAATACAATTGGAACACAAAATCCACAAGTGCAAACTACAGAAAATTGGCAAAGTGTATCGGCTAATTTAAATATTAAAATTAAACCACATATTACCATTAACAGAGAGGTAATCCTCGATATCACTTTTGATCAAACAAGCTTTACAGCACGTATAGCTCCAACGGCTCCTCCTGGTACAACAAACCGTTCACTAAACTCAAGTATTCGAGTTCGTGACAACGATATGATTCTTCTTGGGGGGCTTGAAGAAATTTCTAAAAATGAATCATCTAGTGGACTTCCTTTACTCTCTAGAATTCCTATACTTAAATGGATTTTTGGTTCTAGAAATAAGAGTAAAAGAAAGTCTAAACTTTTGGTCTTTATTAAACCAACAATCATTCTTTAATGGCTTGGCAAGAAAAAATATATAGACATCAGCGATTATTTCCCTCAAAAGGATGGGTGTTGGAATATATTCCTTCAGATAAAGGACTCAAGCTCATTTTACACAGTTTTGAATTCCATGCTTTAAAAAAAGTTTTTAAACTAAAGAAAACTGGTGAATATTCTAGTTTTGATTCTCTTAAAAATCAATTATCAGCCCCTTCCTACCTTGGAATTTTAGTTCATGGAAAAGAAGTTGGAACACTTTCTTGTGATCTCCAGCATGAAATCTCAAAGGATTTTAGTCTTGCTTCATTAGAAAAATGGATCGAAGATGACTTTTTTTATGGAAACCAAAATCAATTCTGTTTTGAGGCAACCCGAACGGCTTCTGATATATCTATTGCATTTATTTCTAAGGAAATTCTAAATCCTCTTTTGGATTTTCTAGATGAATTCGCTCTTAATGCGAGCTTTTTACATATTGGAAATGGTGGGCTCTATAATTATCTACAAGGAATGCAATATCCTCCGGGTACTTTTTATTTTGCTAATCAGACAATAGAATGGAAAGATGATCAGATACTCATTCAAGAAAAATCATCAAAAGAAGATCATGAATTTCTTTCCTTACCTCCTACTATTGAAAACGATGCTGCTTGGGCTTATTGTTCATTGCTTGGTCAATGGTATCATTACTCCAATATTATTCGATTATTTCCACAAGACATTACTCAAAAGTTTTCTGATGATCAATTGGTCTCTTCAGTTATAAAAAAAATAGGGGTTAGCTCTTTAATAGTTCTACTGATTGGCTTACTAATAAATACACTATTCTTCGATTATTATTTTAAACAATATCAAGCTTTAGAAGGAAAAAAAACACAGTTGAGCTTTAAACAAAAGCAATTAGAATCTTTAGAGAAAAAATTTCAAGAGAATAAAACCTTAATCGCCCAGCTAAAAAACAGAGGATTACATAGTCAATACACAGATCAAATCAGTGCTTTGATTCCTAAGAAAATTACCTTAAAAAGTTTTACGGTTTTCCCCTTAAAGGACGATGGTCTTGAGTACCAAATCACACCGCAAAAAATTGAAATTAGCGGACAACATCATTCTCATTTTTATTACCAACAATGGATTGGAGCAATCAAGAAAATTTCTTGGGTTGAAAAAATTGAAACGGAAAATTACCGTTTAGTAGAAGCCCACCAAAAGACTCGTTTTCATTTAATTATTTTTACTAGAAACTAATCTATGGGACATCATCGAAAAATATCGTTTTTATTTCTTGGATTAGGGATTCTTTTTTTCTTAGCTTACCTCTTTGGCTTTAAGAAAACCTTGTTTTATAAAAGTGAAATCAATCAATTACAAAATCAACTTAAACAACAGCCCTATACTGAACGCCGAATTGTTTTTATTGAAAAAACACTCAGTAATATTTCCGAAAATGAATCAAGTAAATCCATTGAGTCTTTTAATCGCAATTTATTGGAAGGATTAACCATTATTTCGAGAGAGGAAGGTACTGAAATTAGTTTTTTTGAACCTTTTTTAACCAAAGAATTTCAAAACTACACTTCCTTTAGTTATCACATTAAACTTATTGGTGATTATAAAAACCTAGTAAAATCTCTTAGAAGAATTGAAAAAAGATCTGATCTAGGAGAGGTTTTGTCTACTGAATTTATCGTCCAAACTAAACAGAATATGGAAAAAACCAAATTCCTAGAGCTCAATATTTATATTCATCAACTAAAATCCAAATCATGAAACGATTTTTTTATTTTTCTAAGGCTTATTTCTTTTTAGCAATTGCTTCTATTTTTTCATTGCTTTCTTGTAGTGAAATCTTTGAGGGAGATTTAAGTGATGACCACTTTAAGCTTATCGCTCCTTCCCAAAACTTAGTGACTAGTGAAAATACGGTGAATTTTGCTTGGGATGAATTAGAGGAAGCTTCTTCTTATCATTTAAGACTTGTGAGTCCTAATTTTAATCAAACAAAAAAGTTAGTTTACGATACCAATCTCGTAGGTTCTTCTTTTACAGTTTCCTTACTACCAGGGGAGTATCAGTGGCGTATTTACGCCCAAAATGAACTTACCAAGACCGATGCAATCACTGGAATTATTAGAATTGACTCGACGATTGATTTAAGAGCAATTACTCCTATTCTCCTTAGTCCAAGCAAAGATACGTACACTAAATTAAATTCAATAGATTTCTCTTGGGAAGCTTTATACAATGCTTCTGCCTATTATTTTTCTATAAAGCAGGAAAACGGAAGTACCCAAAATTATGATAGCCTTTTACAGACTTCTTTGGTGATTGATACGCTACCTGAAGGGGCTTATTCTTGGTCTTTAAAAGCTTTTAATGCCAATAGTGAAACTTTTTCTATTGAACCTACAAGGAACCTTTGGGTGGATCGTACTGTTCCCACAACCCCTTCTAATATGATTCCATTAGATACAACCATCAATGTTTTAAATATTGGCGGTGATTCCTTACTTAATCTCTCTTGGGATGGTGAAATTGCGACAAGTTCTCAAGCGCCCATTCGAGATTATTTAACTTTTTCTCAAAATAGTTCCTTCAGTGGATCACAAACTATTACTATAGATATTAATGAGGCTAATGATCGTAATTATCAATTTAAAATCCCTCAGGCTGGCACCTATTATTGGAAAGTGCAATCGGAAGATCGAGCGGGAAATAAAAGTGTTGAATCCGGTTCGCATAAAGCTCATATTCAATTTCAATAGTGTATGAAACAAAGTAATAAAACCTATTTTTTTTTAGGATTAACGGTCTTAGTATGGGCATTGGTCATCTGGAGGTTTATGGATTTAAGTGAAAACTCTTCACCAGAGTTCTCAAAAGATTTACCGGCCTATCCTACTGATATGGAAACTCAAAAAAGGAGCAACTATCGCTATCAATTAAACTATCGAAATCCTTTTGATTTAAGTACAGAAAATCTTTCAGAAGAATCACACGTATCTTTACAAAAGCAAAATAAAAATACCTCAGAGAAAAAAAAGATTACTCCTCAAAAGAAGGCTATCGTTTTTCCAGATATTAAATTTATTGGCACCATTAAAACTCAATCAAAAACAAAGTACCTCATCGAGGTTAAAAATGAAACTTATACGCTATTAAATCGTGATAGTATCGGCTCCCTATGGGTCTATAATCTCTGTAAAGACTCGTTTTTGGTTCGCCAAAAAGATTCTGTAAAGGTGATTTTTCCTTAAATATTTTTTTGAGTATGAAATGTTTTTCAAATAAACTTCCAGCTTATTCCATGATTTATGCTCTGTATATCTTGGCAATATTGAGTATTTTGGGGATGCTTTTTATTTGGATGGATTATCATTATCAAATTAGAACTTCTCGTTTGGTACTGCGGCAATCATTAAGAGAAGCCACTAAATCTGTTTTACTCAAACAAAATTTAGACCTTCAAACAGGCGAATCTGTAAGCTTTAAAGAGTTTCCAAATATGAAATTTGATATTTCTTCAGATTATTGGGGGCTTTATGAAAAACTGACGGTTATAGGCTATTCAGCGGATTTAAAAGAACAATACACAGCTTTAGTGGGGTATGAAATTAATCAAGGTCGAATGCCAGCTTTGTATTTTTTAAATGGAGAACCTTTAAAAGTCTCTGGAAAGACTTCTATCGCTCCTAATGCTTATCTTACAAAAGCAGGGGTGCAAAAAGCGTATATTAACTCTAATAATATTGGAGGGAGTGATCTGGTTGATGGTCATGTGTTTGATATTCCTTTTCGTAAAAATACCTTTTTTCAAAATTTAGCCTTCAAAAAAAAACTCCGTCAACGTGTTCAAAAATTGAGTACGACTTCTTCAGAAAGAGTACATCTCGACTCAAATTATTATCAAAGTTTTGATCAGTCTGCCTTAATCTTAGAAATGTATGAAGATTCTATTTTTAGAGGGGGACTACAAGGAAATATCGTTCTACGATCTAAACAAACGATTGTACTTCAAGAGTCAAATAAAATTCATCAAGCGATCATTCAAGCCCCCAAAATCGTTATTCGCTCAGGTTTTCAAGGAGATATTCATCTTATTGCGGAGCAAATTGTTCTTCAGCAAGAGGTTCAATTAACCTACCCTTCATCGATTTATGTCAATTCTTCTAATCAAGTTCTAGTCCCTTTTTCTAGCTTAGGGCAGGGAACTATGGAGGGGATTGCTTACTTTAAGAATTCAAATAATACTTCCAAACTTGAAAATGAAGTGATGTTTCATGAAAACTTCCTCTATCAAGGACAAATATTCAATGAAAATCTCCAAATGAATCTATCTGGAACTGTATGGGGAAGTGTAATGACTAATAAACTTTTTTACAAAAATGCGACATCAATTCATTCTAATCTTCTTTATAATGTTGAAATTAATAGGTTAAAGATTAGAAAAGAGATTTTTGGAGCGTCATTACCGAATTTTAAATCCACTAAAAAAATCGTAAAATGGATCGATCATCAAAGTTTTTAAAAAAGTTGAAACACCTCTTCACTTTTTCAGGATTTAGCCTTCTTGAATCCATGGTGAGTTTAGCTCTATTAAGCATTGCAATTGTTATTTTGTTAATGACTACATCTGTGAATCAAAATAATTCTTATAAAAAATTTCAAAAGAAAGTCATCAAAAGAAATGAAATATATGTAAATTCACAGCAAACACTTAGTTTTTAATACAATAATAATCTTATGACACCATCAAAGCTCCATTTTATTATTTGGTCTGTAAGTCTTCTCATCTCTTTTAATCTGAAGGCTCAATATGACACAAATTACATGTTAAATCCAAATCTAGAAGATTATTTTTTTCAAGACTGCAATAATCCTCCCCCTTCTTGGAGTTTAGATAGTATAGATTGGGTTTTTAATCACACAGGACTTGTTCGATATGGAAACTGTAACAATTATGGAGACTCCAATGGGTGGATTACACCATACTCTGGAAGCGGGGCTTTAGGTATGGAAGGCTCTAATAGATATCCAACTACATGGATTAGCACATTAAGAACAGGGGGAATTTGGATAGCAATTGACAGGAAATTAACTATTGGAATCCCAACAAAATTTAGTTTTGCCATGATGATTGATTCCGTTGCAAAGCAAAACGGTACATACACCTCTGACACTTCTTATCGTCATTGTTTTGATGTCGCTCTAGACTTTTTTGACGTAACGATTTTTGCCACAGGAATTGATGGTGAATATTTGATTTGTGACACTCCTGATGTACTACTTGACGGAGATAGTGTCCCATTTGGAGGATACCAAGTTTTTGAGTTCACCTATATACCTCAAGACTCTCTGTTTAGAGCTTTCTTTACAATTCAAGCGAATGATGAGTCTTTCACAAACTCCTGTGACAGTGCCTTTCTATACTATAATGTTGATAGCTTTTGGCTCTCACAACATTGTGAACATCCAAATTCAGATTTTAATCTTCCAGCTGATACTATTTTTTGTCTCCATGATAGTGTTTTCTTTGAAAATACAACACCGAACTATCCAACAGATTTTATCTGGAAAATCAATGGAACACCAGTATCGACAAACAAACACTTAACCCATGCATTTGATACTCCAGGTATTTATGATGTATTTATGTCGTCAACCAACCCTTGTGAATCAGATACAATTATTAAAACGATTGTTGTTGAGAACTTTCAAAGTCCTTTAGGCTTTATAAACGGTCAATATCTATGTCCAGACGATACCTTATCATTCACTCCTTATAATACCTCTGGTGGTAACCTATCATACCAGTGGTCAAATGGTGATACTTCTAATACTACCTCATACTCTGAATTCGGAACAGAGTACCTAATTATTTCCAATCACTGCGGAAAAGATAGTATTCCTTTTGAACTTATGGTGCCTCTGTATATTCAAGAATATGAATTAGGAAATGATACGATACTGTGCCACGGTGATCAATTATTTCTCTCTACTGGGCATCAAGGTACTTTTCCTCACCTATGGAACGATGGTCATACAGGGGTTTCAAGATATGTGGATTCACCAGGAGTGTATATTGTTGAAGTGATTCAATATTATTGTATTACTTATGATACAATTAATGTAGGATTCTACCCAAAACCCTTTTATCAATTAGATGCTTCATCGTCTGACACCATTATCTGTGAAGGCGAACAAATTAGTTTTAAAATGCCTTTTCAGGATAGTGTGGTATATCAATGGAATGATGGGACGATTGGATATTCAAATTCTTTCAACCAAGAAGGGCTTATTATTCTAAATACTACTAGAAACAATTGCACATTTTCTGATAGTATTTATTTGCAAGTCAATCCTCTTGCTACTGTAGAATTAGGAGAAGACACCAATCTTTGTCAAGGTGATACTTTATTTTTAAATGTGAGTTTGAAACATGCCTCTTATCTATGGAATGATGGATCTACAGATAGTGTTCTTGTGGTTACAGAATCGGGAAAGTATTTTGTTCAGGTATCAACAGAACCTTGTGGAATTGCTTATGACACTATTGACGTTACCTTTCATCCTGTTCCTTTTTTTGAATTTGAAGAATCAATTATTGAAATTTGTCCACAGGAAACGTTGGAAATTGGAATCCCCACTTCAGACTTATATCAATTCCAATGGAATACAGGTGAAAATCAAAGTGAAATTTCTATTTCAAAATCTGGAACATATATTTTAACTGTCTCTAATGATTTTTGCTCCTATTCAGATTCAATTGTTATAAGCCAATCTAATAGCCTTATATTCCCATTTCCAAAAGATAGTATTAAAGTATGCAATGGAGAGGTCTTTATCCTAAATCTTGTAAATTACAATTTCAGCTTTACAGATTCTTTTCAATGGGATGATGGAAGTAAAGACAGCTTCTTACTCATTGAGGAGCCACAGTGGAAATCTATAGAAATTTGGAATAGCTGTGAGAGAATCAAAGATAGTGTGTATTTCAATTTTCGATCTTGCGATCTTTCTGCACAAATTCCAAATGTATTTACTCCAAATGACGACTTAAAAAATGATTTGTTTTTCATTGATTTTGAAAATCCAGATATTCAAATCATAAAATCTTCTTTTTACAACCGATGGGGTAGTTTAATCTATGAAACAAATGACCAAAAAGCTCTTTGGGATGGTCGCGATTTTTCGGGATCATTGATGAATGATGGTTCCTATTATTTTATTATTGAATATATAAACCAAATTGAAG